>WOUV01000037.1 GCA_009773045.1 Rhodospirillaceae bacterium
ACGATTTGAGTCCCCCTTCCATCAAAGCTAGACCCCTTGAATCACACGCAGATTCCTGCCGTCAACAACCCATTGCGCTAAACTGATAGATGGTCAGCGCTTCGGGTCTATCCCCGCGCATGCGGGGGAACCGTGCGCACCGTCGTGCGATGCCCCGTCGGAAGAGGTCTATCCCCGCGCATGCGGGGGAACCGCTAGTTCCTCATGGGAGATATTCATGACTCTGGGTCTATCCCCGCGCATGCGGGGGAACCTCCAGGCGGTGGTCATGGAATCAGAAGGCCCCGGGTCTATCCCCGCGCATGCGGGGGAACCTCTGGGGTGTGTCTTGCTGTTTTGTCTATACACTGTCAAAGAGCGATACAAGCGTTTTTCCGCGGGTGCAAGCCGTCATTGACTCGGCCTGCTCCCCGCCCCATAAGGGGGGGTCTTCCCATGACGTGGGTTGTTTCTTTTGAGACCCTGACGGTCGCTCCCCCCGTGCGAAACGGAGGTTTCGTCATCCGGGAAAGACATAATCCCGCCCTCCTGGAGAGGAACGTTGACGGGAACGGGTGTTGGACTTTATGTTTGACGGGGTGCTCCATGATTGTGTTCGAGGGATTTTGATGTTCGGTGCCATCGCCCGACGACTCTTCGGTTCCGCCAACGATCGTCTGATCAAAAAATTCACCAAAACCGTTCAGGACATCAACGCCCTGGAAGAGGCCCTGCACGGCCTGAGCGATGATGCGGTGCGCGCCCGCACCGCTCTTTTCCGCGGCCGTCTGGCTGAAGGCGAAGCGCTCGATGCGCTGCTGGTGGAAGCCTTCGCCACCGTGCGGGAGGCCGCCCGACGTACCCTGGGGCAGCGTCCCTTCAATGTGCAGCTCATAGGGGGTCTTGTGCTGCATCAGGGCAAAATCGCCGAAATGAAAACCGGCGAGGGCAAAACCCTTGTGGCCACCCTGCCGGTCTACCTGAACGCCCTATCGGGGGAAGGCGTGCACGTGGTGACGGTCAACGACTATCTCGCCCATCGCGATGCTGAATGGATGGGACAGATTTACCGCTTTCTTGGAATGTCGGTGGGCGTCATCGTTCATGGCCTGGATGATGCCGAACGACGGGCCGCCTATGCCTGCGATATTACCTATGCCACCAATAACGAACTCGGCTTCGATTATCTGCGCGACAACATGAAGTTCCATCTGGAGGAAAGGGTTCAGCGTCCGTTCCATTACGCCATCGTGGACGAGGTGGATAGCATCCTCATCGACGAGGCCCGAACGCCCTTGATCATTTCCGGACCGTCGGAGGATTTTTCGGAACTGTATGACCAAGTGGACCAGTTGATTCCGCGGCTCGAAACCGCCCATTTCGAAAAGGACGAAAAGGCCCGCGCCGTCACCCTGACCGAAGAGGGCGCGGAATACATGGAAAATGTCTTGCAGGAAACCGGCCTGTTGCACGGGGGGGGGCTTTATGACGTTGGCAACCTGTCGCTGGTACACCATGTCAACCAGGCCTTGCGGGCGCACAAATTGTTCGCGCGTGATGTGGATTACATCGTCAAGGGCGGTAAGGTCATCATCATCGACGAATTCACCGGGCGGATGATGGAAGGGCGCCGTTATTCCGACGGTCTGCACCAGGCGCTGGAGGCCAAGGAAAAAGTTCCGGTTCAGAACGAGAACCAGACACTGGCGTCCATCACCTTTCAGAACTATTTCCGGATTTATCCCAAGCTGGCCGGCATGACCGGCACCGCCATGACCGAGGCCGGCGAGTTTCAGGAAATCTATCATCTCGATGTGGTGGAAGTCCCGACCAACGTGACGGTCGTGCGCGAGGACAAGGATGACGAGGTCTATCGCACCAATCGCGAGAAATACGAAGCGATTCTCTCCAACATCAAAGAGTGTCACACCCGCCACCAGCCGGTGCTGGTGGGCACCACGTCCATCGAAAAGTCCGAGCTGCTTTCAGACATGTTGCAGACCGCCGGCATTCCGCACAAGGTCCTGAATGCCCGCTATCATGAACAGGAGGCCCACATCATCGCCGATGCCGGTGTGCCAGGAGCGGTGACGATTGCCACCAACATGGCCGGTCGCGGCACCGATATTCAGCTGGGCGGCAATAGCGCCATGCGTCTGAAACTAGAATTGCCTCCCCTGGCGGACGAATCGGCGCGTGCCCGGCATGGGGACATCGTTCAGGCAGAAATTGCCGAACGTAAGCAAGTGGCGCTGGAGGCGGGAGGGCTGTTTGTCATCGGCACCGAACGGCACGAAAGCCGGCGCATCGACAACCAGTTGCGGGGCCGCAGCGGGCGCCAGGGAGATCCTGGTGCATCGAAGTTTTTTCTGTCGTTGGAAGACGACCTGATGCGTATCTTCGGCTCGGAGCGCATGGACAAAATGTTGCAAACGCTGGGTCTGCAAGAAGGGGAGGCCATCGTGCATCCCTGGATCAACAAGGCTCTGGAAAAAGCCCAGCAAAAGGTCGAGGCCCGCAATTTCGAAATCCGCAAGAATCTGTTGAAATTCGATGACGTGATGAACGACCAACGCACGGTCATTTATGAACAGCGCCGCGAGGTCATGAGCGCCGATGAGGTGCAGCAGGCCGTTACCGATATGCGTCATCAGATCATCGATGATTTCGTCGCCCGCTTCGTGCCTGAGCGGGCCATGGTTGGGCAATGGGATGCTCACGGATTGTACGAGGAAGTTTTGCGCGTTCTGGGGTTGAATGTACCGATTGCCGACTGGTTCGCGGAAGAGGGCATTGCAGAAGGTGAAATCCGCACCCGCTTGCAGGAAACTTCCGATCAGCGGATGGCGGACAGGGAAAAGAACTTCGGCCCCGACATTCTGCGAATGATCGAAAAAAGCGTGCTGTTGCAAATGCTCGATCAGATCTGGAAGGAACACCTGCTGACGCTTGACCACTTGCGCCAGGGGATCGGTCTGCGTGCCTATGGGCAGCGTGATCCCTTGAACGAGTACAAACAGGAAGCATTTTCCTTGTTCGAGCGTATGCTGGCACAACTGCGCGAGCGGGTCACGGCGGTTCTGGCTCATGCCGAAATCCATTTCACGCCGCCGGAGGAAAACACTCCAGGGGACCAGCCGCCCGAGCCGTCTCCTCCGCCAGAGTCCTGGGGCAAGGTCCGGCGCAACGACCCGTGTCCGTGTGGTTCGGGGCGGAAGTTCAAACACTGCCACGGTCAGGCGGTCTGACGGGTTTCGCACGATGATTCATGATGTCTTGATCGTGGGCAGTGGCGCGGCAGGGCTGACGTTGGCCTTGCAGCTGCCGTCCTCCACCCAGGTCGTGGTCCTGGCGAAGAATACCCTGACCGAAAGCAGCACCTTTCATGCGCAAGGGGGCATTGCCGCCGTGCTGGACGATGCCGACACCATCGATTTACATGTCGCCGATACGCTGACCGCGGGTGCGGGGTTGTGTGATCCCACCATCGTTCGTTTCGTGGCCGAAAATGCTCCTGCCGCCATCCGTCGGCTGGTTGCCTGCGGCGTGTCCTTCACGACGGCACCTGGCCCTGATGGGACGCCCCTTTTGCATCTGACCCGTGAAGGGGGCCATAGTCGCCGCCGGATCGTCCATGCCGCGGATGCGACCGGCATGGCCGTACAGACGGTTCTTGTGGAGCAGACCAAGGCCGCCCCTCATGTGACCCTGCTGGAGCACACCATCGCCATCGACCTCGTGCGCGAGCCTTTGGGAAGGGGGCGATTGGGGCGGTGTGTCGGCGTTTATACCCTTGACCTCAAGACGGGTCGGGTCAGTCTGTTGCAGGCGCGAGTCGTCGTGCTGGCGAGCGGTGGCGCCAGCAAGGTTTATCTTTACACATCAAATCCCGATGGTAGTACCGGTGATGGCATCGCCATGGCCTGGCGGGCGGGCTGCCGGGTGGCCAATCTGGAGTTCTGTCAATTCCATCCCACCTGCCTTTACCATCCGCAGGCCAAATCGTTCCTGATCACCGAAGCGGTGCGTGGGGAAGGCGGCTGGTTGCGGCTGCCAAACGGTCAGCGGTTCATGGAGGCGTATCACCCGCGCGCTGAACTGGCGCCCCGCGACATCGTTGCTCGAGCAATCGATAGTGAAATGAAAAAGGCAGGCCTCGATTGCGTTTATCTTGATATCAGCCACAAGCCGGCCGCGTTCATCATTCATCATTTCCCAACCGTGCACGCGAAGTGTTTGGAATTCGGGCTTGACATGACACGCGAGCCTCTTCCCGTGGTGCCTGCCGCCCATTATACCTGTGGGGGGGTCATGACCGACCGGATGGGTCGTACCGATGTCCCCAACCTTTATGCCATCGGCGAGTGCGCCTTTACTGGTCTGCATGGCGCCAACCGTATGGCATCCAATTCACTTCTGGAATGCCTCGTGTTCGGGGCGGCGGCGGCCGATGATGTCTTGGGCCGTCTGCCTGACATTCCGATACCTCCTGAACTGCCGTCATGGGATGAAAGTTGTGTCACCGATTCCGATGAGGAGGTCGTGGTTGCGCATAACTGGGACGAGTTGCGGCGTTTCATGTGGGATTATGTGGGTATCGTCCGTTCCACCAAGCGCTTGGAGCGGGCGAAGCGGCGGTGTGAATTGCTGTCATCGGAAATCAATGAATATTACCGTAGTTTCCGCGTGACCAATGATCTGATCGAGCTTCGCAACCTGACCCTTATAGCGAAGCTGATGGTCTGGTCGGCCCTGGCACGCAAGGAAAGCCGGGGGCTGCATCACACCATTGACTTTCCCGATTCGGACACCATTGCCGCTCCGCAGAATACCATCCTCGTGCCAGATAATTTTCTAGCACGGCGGGTTTTGTAAGAATAAAACAACCAATGATTGTCTGATTTGATGCCGTCGTCATTTGAAATCCTGTGGAAAACTTTGTGGAAGATGTTGGCGGAAAGGGGAAATGAGGCGTTCTTTAAAGGGTGAAAAGTACAAAACTTCACGGGATTACGACACGATTTTCGACGAACCAAACAATTGGTGAACAGACGATTCCCCTGGAGGTGGTATTTTCCTTCGTAATGTTCTGACGCCTTGAAATGAAACGGCTTTTTCAGGCAGCACGACTTCACGAATAAACCTTTGTCACAGAACTTTCCGGCTATAACGGTCCGACGGCGCAGCACATTTCCCCCCGTTTTGTTAAAACCTTAAAGAGAAACACAAGACGTGTCGATACAACGGCCGACCTATGGATAACAGGGCTGTGGATATTTTTGAAAACGTCTCCTTGGAATATCGTTCACGAAGATCACATTCCAAAGCGTATGGCATGAACGAGAATTTTACGCATAACAGAAGGCAACGCCTGTTCATCCATTCGATCAAGGGCACTCCAGATGCCACGGGCAGCCGGATTGGAGCCGGCCTCCCCCATGACAACTCTCATGTCAAGCCGGAAATGGGTAAAGACATGACGGACCGTACCTGGCAATGGGTGCCATTCCAGAGACAACGGTGCAGCCGCGGCAACCGCTTCCTCCAGAGTCCAGAAGTCATCCCGCCAGGGTGTGGAGGGAACTTCCATCATGCCTCCCAAAAGACCTTTTGGGGGACGACGGCGCAAAAGAACGGCGCCATCCTTACGCAGAACAAAAAATGCTATTCCATAGTGTATCGGATGGGGACTCTGGCCTGCCCTTGCCGGCAGAGTCGCGGCCAAGCCCTGTTGGAAACCGACACACTCCCTTTGCAATGGACAGAGCATGCAGGCCGGTTGACGAGGCGTACACAGGGTTGCTCCCAGATCCATGACGGCCTGGATGAAGTCGCCACACCGGTTTTCTGGCGTCAGGGCATCGGCCAGAATCCGAATATGGGACCGGGCAGCGGGCAGAAAATCCGTCACGGCAAACAAACGGGCAAGGACTCTCTCGATGTTTCCATCAACGGCGACCGCACGGCGGCCAAAGGCAATGGCAGTCATGGCGGCGGCGGTATAGGCCCCAATGCCTGGCAAACGTTGCAAAGCGTGCGTATCGGTGGGAAAGGTTCCGTTCCCCGTGAAAGCAACTTCTTGTGCACATTGATGCAGATTGCGCGCGCGCGCGTAATATCCCAGTCCTGCCCATGCGGCCAGCACATCCTCAAGAGTGGCCTGGGCCAAATCTGCCAGAGTCGGCCAGCGCGTAATGAAGGCATGAAAATATGGTTTCACTACGGATACGGTCGTTTGCTGAAGCATAACCTCCGAGAGCCAAACACGGTAAGGGTTCGGTGTTTCATGAGGTTCAGCCCGCCACGGCAGGGCACGATGCCCCTGGTCATACCAAGTGAGAAGCCGATCGACAACAGTGGAACAGAAAGAGCGGGAAGGAAGATCTGACATGGGAATACAAGGGAAATGAGCGAATCGTCAGACGGATCAGTTCCTCGTAAGGTACCACAATCGACCCGACGCAACAACCATCCAATCTCAAGAACACAGAGACATGGTCTTACAGCCATTGGCGTGGCTCTGACCCGCACTGCCCAACCCTTTTTCAAGCGATATGGCTTTGATGAGACAATGCTTTTAACACAGTGGCCAGCCATCATCGGTCCTGAACTGGCAGCGATATGTTTGCCGACCCGATTGGTCTTTCACCGTGGCACCCGACACGATGGCATTTTGACCGTGCGGGTGCCAGGAGGGGGATTTGCCGTCGAGATACAACACCGCGCTCCTTTTCTGATTGAGCGGATCAAGACCTATTTTGGGTATGCCGTGGTCGGGCAAATCAGAATCCGTCAAGGACCGTTGCCGCACTGGCCACGTCATGCCTGTGCATCTGAACCGGCGACTCTTCCCCTAGAGGAAGAGCACGCTTTGATGAATGCGTTGACAGCGGTTAAAGACGATTCTCTCCGTGCGGCTCTGACACGTCTTGGCCAGGCTGTCCTCAGTCCTCTTCATTCTTCCTGTCCTGAAAGAACAAAAGAACGCACCTCCGCCGTGACCTCCGGCTCCACACCAAACCAAGCTGTAAACCCGGGACGGGCTTGATGTAAAAGCATTCCTATGCCCTCTATGATCGGATGACCCTGCGCCTGCGCAGCAACAAGAAGAGGCGTCAGCCGAGGAGTATAAACAATGTCCGCCACCAGGGCCGTTTTGGGAAGAGTGCTCAGGTCAAGCTCCAGCGGTGGAGCCCCGATCATGCCCAGAATGGTTGTGTTGACTACCATGGCCACCTCTTTTAAAACCCTTGTCCGTTCCGACCAATTGACGACCGTGATGGGTCCGTCGAGGTCCGTGGCGAGGGCTTCCGCTCGGGCACGGGAACGATTGGTGAGAAATATTTCCGGGGCGCCGTTGTCCAATAGAATCGCTATGATCGCACGTGCGGCTCCGCCACTTCCCAAAACGACCGCGGATCCCGTTTGAGCTGACCAATCCGGCCGACTGTTCCGCAGATTCTCGATAAAGCCGAATCCATCGGTATTGAGACCAAATAAATGCCCGTCTTCCTTGTAGACAAGAGTGTTGACGGCTCTGGTCCGACATGCGAAAGAATCAACTTCGTCTGCAAGTGCAAAAGCGGCTTCTTTGTGGGGAACGGTCACATTGACGCCCCGAAACCCGGCCTTTCCCAAGGCACGAACGACTTCAGCGAAATGCTCCGGTGCCACGGCAAGAGGAACATAAGCACCGTTGATGCCGTATCGCTCAAGCCACCAGCCATGGAGTCGTGGCGATCGAGACTGTTCCACCGGCCAACCAATGACACCCGCCAACAAAGCTTTTCCAGAGAGGATCATATCCTAGTCCTCATGAATCACCCCACGGGTCCTTTCATCAGCTTCCCGATACCGGATATGATACTGGACGATGGCCGCCGCCGCTTCCTCGACTGAACGGGCTGTCATGTCAATGACTGGCCATTCATGATGTGTAAACAAGCGCCGTGCCTCCTGTACCTCTTCCTTGACAGCCTCGTAATCCGTATACATTCCTCCTCCCGTGTCACTTTGAACCCGGTTGCGACGAATGTCGACAAGGTAGTGAGGATCACGGGTCAGGCCAACGATCAGTGGATAGCTGGCCTTCAAAAGGGTTTCCGGAAGTTCTATTCCAGGGATGAAAGGTATGTTGGCAACCTTCAAACCCCGATAGGCAAGATACATGCATGTCGGTGTCTTTGAAGTGCGTGAAACGCCAACGATAATGATATCAGCATCGTTAAGATCGTGGATCATCCTTCCATCGTCATGGGCAAGGGTAAAATGGATGGCCTCTATCCGGCGGAAATATGCCGCTGAGAGAGTATGTTGTTGGCCAGGAAGAGCACGAATCTCAGCCCCGGTAAAGGCCGCTAAAACTCCCATGACCGGGTCCAGAACAGAAATACAGGGTGTGTTCAAACGGCGACAGGCTTCCTCCAGCAGAGACCGAACACCGTTGTCGACAAGCGTGCAAAGGACGATTCCTGGAAACTGAACAATCCCCTCGATGACTTTGTTGACTTGCCCCTCGGTGCGTACGAACCACCATGGATGCTCAATCGCTTGTACACTTTCAAACTGAACAAGACAAGCACGAGCAACTATCATAATAGTTTCACCAGTCGAATCCGATATCAGATGCAGATGGAATTTCATGACCCTCGCCACGTCTTGGAACGGGATGTACGAAGGAACCCCTGTTTTCCACATCCCCTGTGGATCAATTGTGCCCAAAACAGTTAAGTCTGCAAGGCACTTCATTTATCCAGATACAATGCACAGCATTCTCCCTTGTGGGTCCGGTTGTACACAGGTCAGGCAAAAAGGGGGATTATTTTTGTTCTCCACAGGGTTTATGTTTTGGAGTCGCCTGTCTGGAATCCTTGGAAAAAATCTGGTTATCCACAGCGAATGATGTCTTTCAAATCAGATGGGGATAGAATGTGTATAAGATGTTCTTCACAGTATCCACAGGCCATACTACCACCACTCTCTTTACCATTTATAAAAAGATAGGAAGGAAGGATACACAGAAAGACAGGCTTCGTGAGCGCAAAGATGAAAGCTGTCCTGGGAGTTTCGCATGGCCATGATGATATCAGAAACGGGAACCGCCTCACATAACAAGAGTAACCATGGAACAAAACCTCTTTTGCGTGTTCTCTGGGGAGAAACAATCGAGCGTACACCCTTGTGGCTTATGCGGCAAGCTGGACGCTATCTCCCAGAGTATAAACACGTTCGGTCAAGTGCTGGCAATTTCCTTGATCTGTGTTATACACCAGAACTAGCCGCTCAAGTAACAATGCAACCCATATATCGTTATGCCCTGGATGCTGCGATTCTGTTTTCCGACATTCTTGTCATACCTGATGCTCTTGGGCAGCCCATAACCTTTCACGAAAGTAAAGGACCAGTTTTAAAATGTTTGGAGGATAAGGAAGCTGTTAAACGTCTTTCACTGGATCACTTGACACGTTATCTTGCCCCGGTTTATGAAACGGTTCAGCGTCTGTTGAAAGTTCTCCCTTCCACTGTGACACTGATTGGATTCGCTGGTGCGCCATGGACAGTGGCGACCTATATGATCGAGGGAGGAAGCAGTAAGGATTTTTCCCGTGCGAAACGATGGATGTTCGAGGAAAGTTCGTTTGAGCCTCTTATGGAAATTCTTACGGCGGCAACGATACAACATTTGCTGGCACAGATTGCCGCTGGGGCAGAGGCTGTTCAAATTTTTGAAACCTGGGCTGGAATCGTTCCAGAAGATAGCTTTCACCGCTGGGTCATTAGACCTATTGCAACCATTACAGAAGCCATTCATGAACGCTACCCGAACATACCGGTAATCGCCTTTCCCCGTGGTGCTGGTGTACACTATGAAGCTTTTGCTATGGAGACAGGAGTACAAGCGGTAAGTGTTGACTCGTCAGTTCCACTTGCATGGATCGTTGACCATTTGCAACCTCATGTAATTGTTCAAGGAAACCTTGATCCGTCGATTCTCGTTGTCGGAGGAAATGTTATGCGAAAAAAGGCCCAGCGCATTCTTGATATTCTTGGACGAGGTTCTTTCGTGTTCAATCTTGGTCATGGTGTTGTTCCGGAAACTCCTTTCGAACATGTCACTCAGCTTGTCGAAGTTATACATGCATAACGGACTCACCTGCCGTTGGGAATATCCATGTCCAAGACTGCCGTTATATTATTCAATTTAGGGGGACCGGACTCTCCTGAAGCCATAGAACCATTTCTGTTCAACTTGTTCAGCGATCCAGCTATCCTTGACATGCCGCGAATGATACGATGGTTGGTTGCAAAGATGATCGTGAAATGTCGTATTTCACGGACACGTGCAATCTATGGTAAAGTTGATCACTGTTCTCCTATTATTCATGCCACCGAGATGCAAGCCAAAGCCCTGGAAACAGTTCTACACAACCATGAGGAAACAATACGGGTCTTTCCGGCCATGCGCTACTGGCATCCCTTCATCGATGCGGTGGCACACGACGTTAAACAATGGTGCCCGGATGCTATTGTTCTTCTTCCGTTGTATCCCCAGTTCTCCACGACAACGACGGAATCTTCCATGAAGGAATGGACACGTGTCATGACGGGTACGAAGATTCCAACTTCGGCAATCTGCTGTTGGCCTGTGGAACCAAAATGGATCTCGGCCGTGGCTGATCTAACGCGAGAAAGCCTGAAGAAACTACAGAAATGTTTTGTGAACCGTGCAACCGCCACGTCTCCACGCATTCTGTTCTCAGCCCATGGCTTACCGGAACGTATCATTGCGCGAGGGGATCCGTATCAGCATCAGGTGGAACAAACCGCCATGGCTTTAGCTGCGGCCCTGGAATGGCCCGATGGTGATTACAAAGTTTGTTATCAAAGTCGTGTCGGTTCCGGTCGATGGATTGGCCCGGCGACAGTCGATCTCGTTCGCCAAGCCGGAGGTGAAAACGTTCCCATCGTACTTATTCCGATCACTTTTGTCTCGGAACATTCCGAAACATTGGTAGAACTTGACATTGAGTATCGGCACGTGGCAAAAGAAGCCGGAGTCCCAGCGTATATCCGAGTCCCCACGGTTGGAACACACCCCCATTTCATTGCCGGACTGGCTGACATGGTTCGAAAGGCACAAGCGCGGCTGAGCCAAGGATTGGAAGGTCTTTACGGTCAGGGAGAAATGTGTCATTGTCCACCGTCACGAAAGTGTTGCGTATCTTCAAGGAAAATGACTTAAGGACATGACGCTTTTCTGCAAGAGGCTGTCTTACAAGGTGAAGAGTGGGAAATGGCAGAAGGAGAAAGTAGCTACCTTTGGTGGAAAGCGGCGCATATTATCAGTGTCATAATGTGGATGGCGGGGCTTTTTTACCTACCAAGACTGTTTGTCTATCATGCGACAAAACCGGTTGATTCTGAATCCTCCCGTCTTTTGATGGTCATGGAACGCCGGCTGTTGCATGGAATCATGCATCCATCCTTAATCGCTGTTTTCATAACCGGAGGCGTTCTGTTCCAACCATGGAGGGAACACTGGTGGCTGATGGGCAAACTGGGACTGGTTGGGGTCTTGGTTGTATGCCATTTTCTTTACGCATATTGGCGACGGGGCTTTGAACATGGTTGCAACGTACATGCTCATGTTTTCTACCGGATCATGAACGAGGTTCCAACAGTTGTCCTTATTGGTATAGTGATCCTTGTGGTTTTGAAACCTATGTGAAAATATCCTTTTGGTTCTCTCTCTTCCGGTTTGCAAATCAGTGTTTGACTTTGCAATATATCTCAGCTACTCCCAGAGGAATCGGTCGTTTAGATGAAGACTCGTAGTTCTTTATGGATTCTGGTATGAAAGCTGAAACCACGAAAATCAGCAAAGCAAAGTGAGGAAATACTGTGGAAATTTTACGGAAGTGATGGTGGGCCGACTCGTTCGAAAGTCATTACACAGACGTTAAGGAACTCCGCTTCTATCCCTCCTCTGTCCATTCTCTGTTGCAATATCCGGAAAAGCCATGCACCTCCAAGAATTGAAGAAAAAAACACCGGCCGAGCTTCTTATCTTTGCTGAAGAGCTGGAGATTGAAAATGCCAGCAGTTTGCGCAAGCAGGACATGCTGTTTGCCATTCTGAAACAGCTTGCAGACCGAGACACGCCCATCTATGGAGACGGTGTTTTAGAAATTCTGCAAGATGGTTTCGGTTTCCTGCGAAGACTACACGACCCGGGTGATCGATCTCGTTGCACCCCTGGGCAAGGGACAACGAGCCTTGATCGTTGCACCACCACGAACCGGTAAAACAGTGATGTTGCAGAACGTTGCCCATGCGGTGGCGGCCAATCATCCAGAATGTTATCTAATTGTTCTTCTTATTGACGAGCGTCCGGAAGAAGTCACGGATATGGCCCGCTCGGTCAAGGGTGAAGTGATCAGCTCCACATTTGACGAGCCGGCTTCGCGCCATGTTCAGGTTACCGAAATGGTTCTTGAAAAGGCTAAGCGTTTGGTTGAACACAAACGTGATGTCGTGATCTTGCTCGATTCGCTAACACGTTTAGCGCGTGCTTATAACACTGTCGTTCCCAGTTCTGGTAAAGTTTTGACCGGAGGCGTGGATGCCAATGCTCTTCAACGCCCCAAGCGATTTTTTGGTGCCGCCCGCAATATCGAGGAAGGAGGATCTCTGACGATCATCGCCACGGCTCTGGTCGACACCGGCTCACGCATGGACGAAGTGATTTTCGAGGAATTCAAGGGAACCGGCAATGCCGAAATCATCCTGGACCGCAAGCTGACAGACAAAAGAACTTTCCCGGGTATTGACATTACCAAATCGGGGACACGAAAAGAGGAATTGCTCGTTGATAAGGGCATTCTGTCCAAGATGTGGATTCTGCGTCGTATTCTCATGCCAATGGGAATGGCTGACGCGATGGAATTCTTGCTCGACAAACTGAAAGAAACCAAGAACAATACCGACTTTTTCGAGGCCATGAACAGTTGATAAAGATCCCAAAAAGGAATCAGGAAAATACAGGGAAAGTCTTGCTTTCCCTGTGTTTTGTCTAGGCCGAAGTGAAAAGGATACTCAACCTTCCCTCCATCCCCTTGGTTTCCATTGCGTTCATGGACGAGCTGAATAGAGAAGACGGGTCGCCCTGGCCATCCATCAGTTTAGAATGGCCTTCCAGAGGCGGGGGAGCGGCAGGCACGCCTGGATGATTTTGACGATGCGTTGGATGCCGCGCGTGAAC
>WOUV01000038.1 GCA_009773045.1 Rhodospirillaceae bacterium
GCCGGTCCGGCGATGATGTCGCCATCTTGGCGGCTGAGATGCACGATGTATTCGGGCTTGACGGTGCTGAGAACCTGCGGGCTGTGGGTGGACACGATGAACTGAGCGTTGGGAAACGTGCGCATAAGATCCCCCAGCACGCACTGCTGCCAGAACGGATGCAAATGCAGGTCCACCTCGTCGATCAACACGATGGCCTCCGACTGCAACGGATCCTTAAGGTGCGGGTTGCCCTGGGCCATGCGGCGCGCCAGATCGGCAATCAGGGTCAGCATGATCCTGATAGCCGCCGCTCATTTCCGCCAGCGACAGCTTTTCTTCCGGCTGACCTTCGGTCTTAAGCGTCACGATGAAACGCAGCGGCTTGAGTTCGATGCGCGGATCGGATGCGCCAATCATGGCTTCAATGGCGCGGCGCACGGCATCCAGATCCTTGAGGCGATATTCAAAATCGCGACGATCGCGCTGTGCCAGAAGTTCTTCGTGTTCCTTGGCAGAAAACCATTCAAATGTCGAACGGAAATCAGTTTTTGCCGTCAGTGCTCCTTCCCAAGCGTCGAAACGGGTGAATTCGCTCTTGAGATTCTGGCGGCGCTGCGGCAGATCAAACATGGCCCGATCCGTATCATAATAGACGAAGATAGGGAGTGGTTGAGGCGTTTCGTCACTCGTCTTTACAATGGCCTCGATTCGCTCTTTGAGTTGCTTAACTCCATGTGGTTTACTTGCAGACATTTTTGCAGAACCGGCTGTTCGGTCCCATGACACATCGTCGGTCGATAGAAGCATCACGCGGGTGAAAATGGTATCACGACGCCGATCCGTGTCCTTGAAACCGATGCTCGACACGTTGGACAGCGTTGTCGCAATGGCCCCCAACCCCACGGCAATGGCGCCAAGCACGCTGGTCTTGCCATTGGCGTTGTCGCCGTGCAGAACCGTCAACCGCGGGTCAAGCGGAAGTTTCAAATGGCCGATGGCCCGGAAATTGTCGATTTCAATCCGTTGATTTGGCTCGGCACGCCAGATGCCAAGCGGTGTTTCATCATACAGGGCACTGTGGATTGTGGCCAGGGCCGCGACTTTTTTGGCGCCAAGCCAGGCCGTGCGGCGTTTGGGGAAAAGAACAAACCAGGGCACACCCGATTGCCCCAAAAGGTCTCCCCCGCATCGGGTTACGAAAACAAGACCGTGCAGGCAAGCCAGGCGAACAGTAAACTCGCGCCATCGGCGATCAGGCCGACGGCCAGGGCATGCCGGATAAACGGCGATGACGTAAAAGGTCGTTTCCGTCGAGGCATGAATCGTTCCCAAAAGCACCCCGGTAAAACCGTCCGGCCCGATGGCCGGATCCTTCAGAAACGAGGCCAGCAGCGCATAGGCTCCCGAACCGGAAAGGGAGCGCATCACGGCCAGCACGAGGGCCTCCTGCGGCAGACCGTGCGTCAGCCGCCCGATCGGTTCCAAGACCATCTCCATGGCGCCGCTGGCCCGGAACATGCCCACCGCCACCAGAATGGCGACCAGATAGGGAATGATGTGCACGGCGATCGTGAAGGCTTCCCGCGCGCCCAGCACGAAGTGTTCGTAAACCTTGACCCCGCGCGCCACGCCAAACCCCAGAAGTCCCACCACCAGCCCCGGCACGAGCCAGGCCGACAGCGCCCTCCCCTGCCCCAGCAACGCCAGCGCAAGCCCCACCCCTCCGGCAAGAACGATTCCGCCCACCCAGGCCGGATATCCCGCTTCGGGCGCGACAGTCACATCGTCCGCCGCATCACGGGGCGCCGTGTCGTCGGAGGCTGGATCGGCCGTTGCCGGGTTTGGGGAGGCGTGCTCCTCCGGCATCGGGAACCACGGCGCCAGCCCCCGCGCCGCCAGCACCGCCACGACGGCGGACCCCGCGGTGGCCATGAGCGTTGGCACGATCACCGCCGCCGGATCGGCCGCGCCAAGGCTTGCGCGCAAGGCAATGACGGAGGTGGGCAGAAGCGTGACCGAGGCGGTGTTGATGGCAAGAAACAGGACCATGGAATCACTCGCCGTGTCCTTGTGCCGGTTCAGGGACTGAAGATACTGCATGGCACGCAGGCCGAACGGCGTTGCCGCATTGCCAAGGCCAAGCATGTTCGCCGAAAGATTAAGGACCATCGCTCCCATGGCCGGATGGTCCGGCGGCACCTCCGGAAACAGGCGATGCATCACCGGGCGCAACAGACGGGCCATGATTTTCAACAAGCCCCCGGCCTCCGCCACTTTCATCAGCCCCATGAACAGCGCCATCACGCCCACCAGCCCAAGGGCCAGCGGCACGGCATCCTTTGCCGCGTCCAGCGTAGCTTCCGCCAGCATTTGCATGGGCGCCCCGCCACCGGTCGTTTCCCGAATGGCGGCCACCACAAAGGCCGTGGCGATCAGGGCAAAGAAAACGATATTCACGACGCTTTCTCCGCCGGAAGCAAAAACTTCAGGTCACGCCGGTGCCGATTGGCGTCGGTGTGTGGAATCGACAGGGTACGGTGGAGGCTCTCACCGTTCCCCGCGACAACGAACCATGATTGATCTTTTCCTCTCGTTTTTCAACCATATCCAGAATCCCGAAAGCCACGCACCGTCACCTTTTTGTCAATCATGAACTGAAATTCTCGACCTTCAACATCGAACCTCCCTTTCCACCGTGCCCGGTTGATTTTTGTGTTGCAACAATCCGCCATTTGTAATTTAAGAGATTAGATTAAAAATTAATCACTTTTTTAGAATTGCCCAAATGTAAAGCTGCTAGGGCGCGCGGAAAGGACAAAAGGGTGCGCGGAAGCGCTCTGAAACGATCCAAGGCGGTGCACAACCGCGTGTGCGCCGCCAGATAAATCCCGGCATATTCGGTTCCCCGGATTCCGGCGGTTCCCCGAATTCCGGAAAGAGATCAAGGCTTGGCGCCCCTGTGTCGGCACGGACACCACCGGCACGGCGACGAAAAATCCGCATGCAACAACACAAACAACCGCAACACGGCGTTCCTGCTCATAGGAGTTTGCAAGTGTCATGTTGAATCGAATCAGCATCCGTTCCAAATTGATTCTGCTGGCCGGTATCTTCTTGATTCCGGTTGTTTTCCTGACTTAGCTTCTGGTGGCGCAGAGCTGGAAGGACATTGCTTTCGCCACCAAGGAAGTGGACGGCAACCACTTTCTGGCCACTGTACGCACCCTGCTGCTCGATGCCCTCGAGTATCACCACGGGCGGGACAGCGCCGCATCGGCGATCCGACAGGGACGGAGCGCGGTCGCCAACGCCGACACCGCCTTCGGAACCACCATGAACACCACGGAAGTCGTTCGACCGGCCTTAGAAAGGATCGACGACTCTCTCAGCCGTCCCCTGCCCGTCGATCGTTCCCAACGGGAAACAGTCCGCAAAGAGGTCATCGACACACTCCTGACCGTGATCGCGCGCATTGGCGACGGCTCCAATCTGATCCTCGATCCCGATCTCGACTCCTATTACGTCATGGACGCGGTGATACTCAAGCTGCCGGCATTGGTCGATCAGGTAGGGCGCATTGCCGATCTGACACGTGGCGCGCTGGCGATGACCGATGTGCCGTTCGAACGCAAGGCCGCGTTTCTCATTCTCCGGGGTGAGTTGGTGGCAACCCTCAACGGTTTGAGCAATACGTTGGAATCCGGATACCGGGGAAATGCCGATGGCAGTCTCCAACAAAGCCTTGGCACGCCCTTTACGGCCCTGTACGACGCCCTGAAACCTTTCCTCACCGCCCTTGATACGGTTTTGCGTGACGACACGGCCGCCCGTCCCGATGCGACAACGATTGAATCCTTGCGCGAGCGGGTACAGGTGACGGCAGATACACTGTATAAGGCGGCATAAGGGGAACTTGATCGTCTTTTGCTGGTACGAATCGCCGGTTTCAAGGCAAGACTGTTCTGGAGTCTCCTCGCCGTGGGAACGGTCACATTGGCCGCCCTTATCGTCGCCTTGCTCCTTAGCGCTTCCATCAGCACACCGCTGACACGGCTGAAGGATCTCATGATCCGGCTGGCCGACGGTCAGACCGGAATCGACGTTCCCGATCGCCACCGCACCGACGAGGTCGGCGCCATGGCGACGACCCTGGAAATGCTCCGGGGACAGCTTGCCGAACGCGATGCCCTGCGGGTGGAGCAGACGGCACTGAAGGAACGCGCCGAGGCCGAACGCCGGCGCCATCTGCTGGTCCTGGCGCAGGATCTGGAAACGAAGGTCAAGGGCGTCGCCGAACGGGTCTCCGTCGGCGCCGACGTCATCGGCGATACCGCCGGCGGGATGGGCCGAAAGATCGGCGAAAGCACTAGTCGCAGCCTCGAGGTCGCCGAAGCCTCCATCCGCACTGCCCGCAACGTCGATACCGTCGCCGCGGCGGCCGAGGAACTGTCGGCCTCCATCAACGAAATCAGCCGCCAAGTGGCGCACTCTGCCAAGGTCGCCTCCACGGCAACGGCCGATGCCGAGCGCACCAATGACGAAATGAAAAGCCTTGCCGATTCGGCGCAAAGGATCGGCGAGGTGGTGAAACTGATCCACACCATCGCCAGTCAAACCAACCTACTCGCGCTCAATGCCACCATCGAGGCGGCTCGGGCCGGCGATGCCGGCAAGGGATTTGCCGTGGTGGCCGGCGAGGTCAAGAATCTCAGCCTGCAAACCGCCAAGGCCACCGAGGAAATCTCGACCCAGATCGCCACCGTTCAAAGCGCCACCAGCCGGGCTGGTGTCCTCCATCTCGAGCATCGGGGAAACCATCGCCCACATCAACGAAATCGCCACGACCATCGCCGCCGCCGTCGAGCAACAGGGGGCGGGGCCACCCAGGAAATCGCCCGCAACGTCCGCATCGTCAGCACGGATGCGCAGACCGTGTCAAACAGCATGGCCAGTGTCACCAAGACCTCCGCATCTTCTTATGGTTCGGCGATTCAGGTCATCTGGGCGGCGGGGGATCTGAAAATGCCGACGACCATCTTGATCCGGGAGGTGGATACCTTCCTCGCCTCGATCCGCAGTGCATGATCCCCGCCCCCGGGGGGGAGGCTTCAAGCCTCCCCCACAGCCCCGTTCGGTTCGTGAGTGCGTTCCACAGAAACCACCAGCGCCCGGGAGGGAGCCGCCCACACCAGGGAATCGAAACCGCCGCAGTGGGTACATGTGGCATCCCACAGGGGTGCCTCCGTCCCACACATCCGGCAGCGCCAGCAGGCATCGGTGGGGGCGGTGCCAATGCGTTGCAGCCACTCGGTGGCGGCACCCTCATTGTGTTCGGCCTGCTCCAGGCGCGCCATCATCGCCGCCACCCGCCGGGAAGGCGTTGGCGCCAGCAGCAGCGCGAGCTGACTGCGGGCCTGCCCCCACAACTGTGCCTCCAGCGCCGCTCCCGCCACCAGCAGGCGGCTTTCCGGGTGGTCGGGGAAACCGGCAGCCAAGCGCCCGGCCCGCTGGGTGCGCTTCAGGGAGTCTTCCTCTGGCCAGAGGGTGCCATAGGCCTCGGCCAACGCGGGGTGGGGGGCGTGGCGCCAGGCTTTCTCCAGCACCCGGGCAGCCTTGCGTTTGCGGCCTTTTGCCGCATAAAGCCGCGCCGCCAGCAGGACGGCCGGGATCATGCCGGCCTCTTTGTTCAGGGCGCGCCGGGCCAGACGCAACGCCGCGCGCCGATCGCCCGCGGCCTCGACCTCCAGGGCCTGCCGGGCCTGAAGCACCACCCGATGGCGTTCCACCACTTCCGGCCCGAAGGCCCCGCTCGGCCTGCCGTGGACGAGGGACGCCTCCGCCTCGGCCCAGCGCCGCTCGCGCACCAGGGACTCGAACAACAGGCGCACGGCCCACGCCACCGGTCGCACCGCCACCGCCCGTTTGGCCAGCGCCAGCACCTCCTCATGGCGTTCGGCGCGGCGCGCCTCGGCGATCAATCCCTTGATGCCGACCAGTTCAGTGGCTGGATTGGCCCGCAACAAGCCATAATATTTGCGCACCAGGGGTTCATCACCGGCCAGTTCAGCGGCCTGCGCCTGCAACAGCAGGCTCGCTTCAGGATCGTCCAGGCGGCGGACGGCCTTGCTGGCCATTCGGGTGGCGCGGGGGGCATCGCCGGCGGCAAGGGCGGCGAAACCGGCGTTCAAGGCGGCGTAGCCCTTGTGCCAGCGGCGGTCACTCCGGCGTCGGCGCAACAGGCGCGGCACGGCGCGCAGGCGCGCGAGGCCCTGCACCCCCAAGGCCAGCCCCCCCACGCCCACGGCCAGCAGCAGCACAAGGACGGGAAGCGTCGTATCCAGGCGCCAGCCCTGCCATTCCACGGTGACCGTTCCCGGCCGCTCCGCCATCCACACCGAAACGCTCACCAGCGCCGCGACCACGATGACATAGGCGATGATCTTGAGCATGACCTTTACCCGCCCGTCTTGGTTCGGCTGGCCGCGGAGCGCCCCAGCGCCTGGGCGGTCAGATGGGACAAGGCCTCGTCGGCGGCAACGCGGGCGCGGGCAAGAACCATCCATGATTCCGCCACCTGGGCCGGCGTTCCGTGCAGGGATTCCATCGTCTGGACCGCCCCGGCCAGGTCACCGGCCCGGATGGCGGCCACGGCCCGGGCCATCACCGCAAGGGCGCCATCGCCGGCGGCGGCACCATCGGTGCGGCGGATGGTGATCACGGCGAGCAAACGCTGTACGGTCTGTGCGAACCAGTCTTCACCCTCGGGGGCCACGGCGGCACGGGCGATGGCACCGTTCAAGCCATCGAAGCGCGTCTCAAGGGCCGCGCGCGTCGGGATTCCCGTTGCGGCATGGGCGATGAAACCGCTCCCCGCCGTATCGACCATCGCCGCGTCCTCGGCCAAGGCCCGGGCGGCATGCAGTTCGGCGGCGAAGGGGGCGCCGCGGTGCACCGCCTCACGCAACTGGGCCACGGCCAGCAGCCAGGCAAGGGCGGTATCCTGGCGGGCGGCGGCATGGCGCACGGCTTCCTCCAGCGCGGCCAAGCGATCATAAACCGCCGCCAGGGTGGCCGCCCCCACCTGTTCGCGCGTGAGGACCTCCAGCCGTTCTCCCAGACCGCCCAGACGCGATTCGAACTGGCGCGCGAGGGCCTCCAGCCGCTCCTGGGGAGCATGTTCGGCCAGGGCGGCTTCCAGGGCGGCCAACCGCCGGAGGGGTGCCGCAAGCGATGACAGCGATGATGAAGAAGACGGCGCATCGGCGCCCTCCATGCCGTCCACCAGCGGCAGGGAGGCGGGGGCCTGTTCCAGTGTCGTCAGGCGCTGCTCCAGGGTGGTCAACGCCCGACCCGCCTGGTCAAGGCGCTCGTTCACCGGTGCCAAGCGCTGGCGCATCTGGTCAAGATCGTGACGGAACGTGGCAAGGACCTCGTGCACATCGGCCAGGCGGTCCTCTTCCCTTGGGCCGATGACGGGAAGATAGGAACGGTATGGCTCCGGCACGTGCGCGCGCCACCATGGCAGGGACACGAAGCCGGCAAGACCCATCATGGTCACGAGCAGAACGCCAGCGGCGATCCTGCGCCAGGGGTGTCGTTCGGACAGCATTTCGGTATCGGTCGGCGGGGCGACCGTTTGCGGGATCGTTCCGCCTTCCTCGCGGGGGTTCTCGCAGGTTTCCGCAGGGCCGGTCTCACCAGGGCCAGTCTCACCGGTTGCCGATTCCGGTTTTGGCTCCGCTACGGAGGGCAAAACCGGTACCTCCGGCCCTGCTGGACGTTCCTGCGCACCGTCGTTGGCAGGGGGGGGGTGCGTGGTCATGTCCCTTTCTTCCTTCATGCAAGTATCGTGACGGGATGTGGCGTGATCGTAGATGGCCAGAAGGGAATCCTGGGTCGGCGTCGCCGCAACCCAAACCCGCCGCCAGGGCAGGCCGGCAAGGGCCTGTCGGACGGCATCGCTGAGGCAACAGGCGCTGGTGGCGGCCAACCCCTCCCCGATGCCCGCCGCACGGACCAGCGCGGCAAAGGTGGCGGCCGTGCGGGGAGAATAGAACAAGGCGGCGTCGATGGCGCCCTCGGCGATCCGTTGAGCGGTGGCCGGCGTCAGGGCGGTGGCCGGCTCGGCCCCATACAGCGCGACCTTGCGGACGAGAAAACCGGCCTCGTGCAGCCGTCCGCCAAGATCGCCCGCCGTCACGCTGCCGGCGGCGTGGAGCAGCGTTCCCGTCGCGGGCCGCAGGTGACTTTCGACCAGACGGGCCAGATCCTCGACATCGCCCCCGGCCGCCGTCACCTGGCTGAAGCCAAGGGTGCGGCAGGTCCGGGCGGACGCCTCGCCCACGGCAAACACCGGCAGCGCCCGGATCGCCGTGGCTGTGGCCAGGGCGCGGGCGCCGTTGGCGCTCGTGATCAGAACGGCCTGCACGTCGGCAAGATCAACGCCGCGTTCAAGGAAACGGATGGACAGCAACGGTTCGTGCACCACCGTATCGCCCCGGGCGCGCAACACATCCGCAATGGTGGCGGCGTCTTCGGCGGGACGGGTGATCAGGACACGCAAAGCCATCGTTTCAGTCTCCCCGGACCGGCAGCAGTGCCCCCTGGCGCAACAGAACCTCGCCGGCCTCCCTGGCCAGGGGGACCGCCCGTGCCGCCGGACCACGGCGTTCGATACAAAAGGGCACGGCGCCGCTCCCCACCACCAGACCACGGAATCGCACCGTTGTCCAATCGCCCGTCAGTTCCGCAAGACCGGCGATGGGGGTACGACAATTGCCGTCCAGCACGGCAAGAAAGGCGCGCTCCGCCCCCACGCACAGGGCCGTCGGCGCGTGGTCGAGGTGGCGCAGATAGTCTTGCGCGCGGTTGTCGTTGGCACGGCACACGACACCGATGGCCCCTTGCGCCACGGCCGGCAGCATCTCCTCGACGGGCATGAGTGCGGTGATGCGCTCCGCAAGCCCCAGACGGCGCAATCCGGCCACGGCCAGCACAATGGCATCCACCGCCCCCTCGGCCAGTTTTCTCAGCCGGGTTTGCACGTTCCCGCGCAACGGGACGACCTTCAGATCGGGACGCATATGCAGCACCTGGGCGCCCCGGCGCAAACTGGCGGTCCCGACCACGGCGCCCCCGGGCAGCTCCGCAAGACTCGGCGCCCGGTGTGACACGAAGGCATCCCGCGGATCTTCCCGCTCCAGAATCGCCGCAAGAACCAGTCCTTCGGGCAGGATCGTCTGAACGTCCTTCATGGAATGAACGGCGATGTCGATGGCGCCGTGGCGCAGGGCCTCGTCGATTTCCTTGGTGAACAGGCCCTTGCCGCCGATTTCGGCCAGGGGTTGGTCCAAAAAGAGGTCGCCTTTGGTTTTGATGCCGACCTCGGCCATTCCTTCGGGAGTGGCAAGGGCCGGATGAAGCCTCCCCAGCCGCTCGCGCACTTCACGGGTTTGCGCGAGGGCAAGCGGACTTTCGCGGGTGCCGATTCGCAAAAGGGGATTTGTGTGCATGCCATACCTCTCCCCTTCTCCTTTAGCCTTTTCGGACGCAACAGGGGAAGAGGGTTTATGTCATGTTTCCGCACGAATCGACATCACCACGAAAGTTTTTCGGCCTTGCGCGGTTTCCAGGGAACGAGGCAGAATGAAAAAACTTGGTTAGCTTGGATTCAAGGGGCGATTAGCTCAGTTGGAAGAGCATCTCGTTTACACCGAGAAGGTCGGCGGTTCGAACCCGTCATCGCCTACCAGGGACATGACCTCCTGCCTGACAGGATGTGAGGATCACCATGGCAGCCATGGGCAAGAACATCATTGGTGATGCGACCCCGAACTTTTCTGCCCGTACCGTGCGGGTGCAGTGGGCGGAGGACAACGTGGGCACGGCCTTTCTTGGCGCCGTTCTTGGCTCCGTGGTGGGTCGGGGCGTTTTCGTTCCCTGGGCGGATCGATATCTGCTTGAACGGGGCACCCTTGGACGATCCCTTGAATGGTCGGAAAACAGTGACGTGTGTGCTGATGCCCTGTGGTTCAAGGCCCACCCTGAAGAGAACCCTTTCTCGAACAAGGCCGGCCTCTCCCAGGCCGGCACCGCGTAGGAACAGGGCACTCAGGATACAGTGAGACTCCGGTGACATCATCGCTCCTTCTTCCCGCCGTGAACCTGGATGCCACGGCGATCGAAAGCTTCCCCGGAATGGCCCTGCTCATGAGCACGAAGGGCGAGATCGTTGCCGCCAATGCGCGGGGACGGGCGTTATTTTCCGGGTCTTCCGATGGTGGTTCCGAAACGATCCTGGCCCTTCTGCGGGCGGCCCTGTTCCGGTGCGTGGTGGAGGGCCGCTGCATCCGTCAGGACATCAGTGCCGCAGCGGTGCCGGAGGTGGGCGATGTACGGCTTGACTTCCTGCTGCTCCCGTTGAGCGATAGCGCCGGCGCGCTTGTGCTCGCGCGCGACCAGACCTTCGAGCACAGGCTGCATCAGGCTTTGATCGAATCCCGGCGTCGCTACAAGGACATGGTGCTGGTGGCCAGCGATCTTGCCTGGGAAACGACGGTGGACGGCACGTTTGCCTTTGTCTCCGGGGCGGAAAAGCTGGGCTATCAGGCGGCGGATCTGGTGGGGCACCAGCCCCAGGCATTCATGCTCGAACCCGAGGATACCGATGCGGCCATGCCCTTCACCGCCCGCCTGCCCCTCGACAACGTGGAAGTCTGGATGCAGCGGGCCGACGGGCGACCCGTGTGCATGATCACCGCCGCAACCCCTGTTTATGGCACGAAGGGGGATTGGCTGGGTGCGCGGGGCGTGTGTCACGACGTGACGGATCAGCGCGAGCGCGACGCCGTACTGGCACGCTCGCGCAATCGGGAACGCATGCTGGCCTATGTGGTGCGCTCTTTTCGGGAAAAGGTGGAACCGGCCAACATGCTGGCCGCCGCCGCGGAAATCCTGAACCGCAGCCTGAGCGCCGACGGGTGTCAGATTTTTCAGATCAATCCCCAATATCATCACGCCTCCATGGAAAACGCCTTCCGGCTTGAAACCGCGTTTGGAAGCTCCGGGGTTCCGGAAGACGTGATGCCCGTGTTGCTGTCTTTGGAAAACGGGGCAGAGAGCGTTGAAACCCTCTCCCACGGGTGGCAGATCCTGGCCGCGGCCACTCGGTTCAGTGATGCCCTGAACGGCGCGGTTTGCCTGTGGCGGACCGACAGCCGCGCGCCCTGGCATGATGACGACCGTATCCTGATCCGCGATATCGCCCGGCAGATCGGTGTGACGCTGGAACAGGTGGCCGCCCATGCCCGCATCGTCACCCTTTCCCGCACCGATGCCCTGACCGGGCTTCTCAACCGCCGCGCTTTCAACGAGGAAATGGGACGCCGGTTCGGACGTTTGCAACGGGACGGCCATGCCCATGCGGCCTTGATCTATGCCGATCTTGACAACTTCAAGCTGGTCAACGACATCCACGGCCATAAACGTGGCGATGAAGCCTTGCTGAAGGCGCGAGACATTCTGGTGGGGGGGACCCGTCCGACCGATCTCGTGGCCCGTCTTGGGGGAGACGAATTTGCCCTGTGGCTGGATGGCGCCGACGATGACGTGGCCACCCGTCGGGCGCGGGCGCTGTTATGCGCAGCCGAATCCTTGAAAGAATTTTCGGGCCTCGCGGATCGCCCGCTGCTGATATCCCTGGGGATTGCGGTTTACGATCCCGCGTGTCCGGAAAGCCTTGAAGAACTGCTGGCCCGGGCCGATGCCGCCATGTATGCGGTCAAGCGCAGCGGTAAGGGCAGTTTGCGGCTGGCGCCGCACCCTTTCGAACAAAACAACGCTTCCCCAGAGGCGCCGTGTCGAGGGGAAGACCCTGAAACGGGGAACGCCCCAAGATCCCCCTGCACGGGGAGGTGACCTTCCCCCTTTCCTGAAAAAGGACCGGCATGAACAAAAAGGAAGACAAAACGGTCATGGCCTATGAGCAGGCAAAAACACTTGCCCGCAACGAGGATTCGCGCATGCGCGCCGCATTGGCCGGACGCAGCGATACGGTTCCTGAGATCCTGTATTATCTTGCCGAGGATCCCGATCCCGCGGTACGGCGCTTGATTGCCGACAATGCCGCAACGCCCGCGAAAGCCGAGCTGTTGCTGGTCGAAGACGAAGATGAAGAGGTGCGCGTGCGCCTCGCCCGCCAGATCGCCCGGCTCGTGCCTGGTCTGACCGCCGGGGAACAGGATCGGGTGCGGCGCATCACTTGGCAGATTCTAGAGCAGCTCGCCCGGGACCAGGTGGTCCGGGTGCGCCAAATTCTGGCCGAGACCCTGCAAAGCGTTGCCGAGGCGCCGCCTGATGTCATCCGCCGCCTTGCCCACGATGCCGAGGCGGTGGTGGCAACGCCGATTTTAGAGTTCTCGCCGGTTCTGACCGATGATGATCTTCTTGAAATCATCGAAAGCAGTACCCTGTCCGGCGCGTTGTCGGCCATTTCCCGCCGCAGCCACGTTCCGGAACGGGTTTCCGATGCCATCGCCACGACCGATGACGAAGATGCCATCACCGCCCTGTTGAACAACCCGAGCGCACAAATCCGGGAGGAAACTCTTGACCGCCTTGTGGAGCGGGCGCCGTTGGTGCCGCGCTGGCACGGTCCCCTGGTGGGCCGACCGCACCTGCACCGAGGCGCCGCCATTCGTCTGGCCCATTTCGTGGCCGATAATCTGTTGCGGGCGTTGACGTTCCGTCAGGATCTGGACCCCGCCACCGCCGCCGAGGTGGCCAAGGTGGTCAGGCGCCGGATCGAGGAGGACGGAACGAATCCCGATGTCTTGCATCCGCCCGAGGATATGGCGCCGGAGACACCCGGACATCCGGCCTTTACTTGGCGCCAGGAACTGCTTGGCGCCTATGAACGGGCCAAGAAACTGCTCCCCCGGGGTGGCCTGGAGGAGGCGCTGCTGGCGCAGTCCCTGGGCATGGGGGATGAACTGTTCGTTGCAGCGGCCTTGGCCGTGCGCGGCAACGTGCTGCCCGAGGTGGTCATGGCCGTGCTCGATTCCCAAAGCAGCAAGGGCATGACGGCCCTTGCCTGGCGGGCAAACCTGAGTCCGGTCTTTGCCGCCCGCCTGCAAATGAAACTGGCCCATATTGCTCCGGCTGCCGTGTTGCAGCCCAATGCCGGCGCCTGGCCCCTGGGCGAGGCTGAAATGGAATGGCAGCTCGAGCTGTTCGGCGAGGCCGCCCACAAGGGCACGCTGTAAATCGGCAGAAATGGTCCCGGCAATTGGGGGGTGGCACTCTTCTTGCTTCTTGCCTGATGTCGCGCATTTCAGAAGACCGGGCAAACGGAGCATCGTCATGAAGCCTGTGGGGAGCCTTCAGCAACAGTGCCAACGCCATGATGGCGCACAGCACGGGCTTGAGCGTCGTCAGCCAGAACGTCTCCAACATGAACACCGCCGGCTACAAACGGGTGGAAGGTCTGTTCAAGACGGCACTGTCAGCGACATTCATGACAGCAGGAGCAAAGGCCGGCCCTCAGTCCTCCTTCACCACCGACATCGTGACGCGCACCATGGTCGATCGCATCGGCACGATGGTAACGACCAACAACACCTACGACCTTGCCATCAGTGGCGATGGGTTTTTCATCCTGAACACCGAAACCGATGGCAGCGGGGAAACTTTCTATACGCGGGCGGGAGCGTTCCTGACGGTTGGCCAGGAAACGGGAACGGATGACACGGCCCTTCTTGCTTCGTCCAGTGGCCATGCCCTGATGGGGTGGGCCATCCAGGACGACGGCTCCGTTGCGACCGGCACGACCTTATCTCCCGTTATTGTCCGGCAAATGGCAGAACTCTCCGGCCAGGAGACAACCAGTATCACCCTGCGCGGTAATGTTGATGCCAATGCGACCGCTCCCCAGACGTTCGCCCTTCCGGTCGTCGCACCCACTGGCGAGACCCTTCTGACCCAAACCCTCGTCGCCCAGTGGACACGGGATCAAACCACGCCCAATACCTGGACGCTTGATTTCATCGATGGCAGCGGCAATCCAGTTGTCGCCGAGTCGCTTGCGGTCACGTTCAACAGTTTTGGCCAGATCACCTCCGAGCCGGTTTCCTCTCTCGACCTTGCATGGGCCGGTGGGGAAACGAGCACAATCGCCCTTGACCTCACCGATTTCACTCAGTTCGCCGGCGACACTCAGATCTTCGACCTGAAACAGGATGGATTTGAGGACGGTGATTTCCAATACAGTTATATTGAGAAAGACGGCAAGGTTTTCTACCACTAAACTAATGGTCATCGAAAGGCCATGTATCAGATTCCGGTGGCAAGCTTTGCCGCTCCCAATGCTCTGGAAAACCGCAACGGGACCCTGTTTGCCGAAACGGAAGGTTCGGGTGGCGCAGAAATCAGCGCACCTGGTGATAAGGGCACGGGGCAACTCGTCTCCGGTGTTTACGAAGGCTCCAACGTGGATCTGCAAACCGAGTTCACCAACATCATTCTGGCCCAGAAAGCCTATTCCACAGCCGCCACGGTCTTTCGCACCAGCGACGAAATGTTCCAACAGGCGGCCGGCATGAAACGCTAAGACATCGCGGGGGGAATGGGGCAGAGGCGCGCACCTCCCCTCATGCGCTGGCTTAGCCCGCGCACACAGCAGTCGTGTGTCGATTGAGAATCGTCACTCCGTGCACGCGCCCGTGCTCCCCTCCCACGCCCTTTCAAGCCATCATTTCCCGCGACTGAACAGCGCGCGCACGGGGATGTCATAATGCAGGATCAGCGACTCCTCCCCCGGATTGCGGCGGCCAAGGCCGGCATTGGACATGTGATAGATCCCCACCGCCAGTCGTGAACGATCGTCAAACCGATAACCGGCATCCAGCCCGGAACGGAATTCGACAACGTGTCCCAGGGGTTTACCGCCGCCGCGCGCGTACACGCCAACCGCCGTGCTGGGAGTCAGCACGAAACGATTGCCGAAATACACATCGACCAACACCCCCCACCAGCCATACACGTTGCCATCGGTACCGGCCAGAATGCCGAAATGGGGCTTGAACAGCCCCAGATATTTTTCCCCGGACCGGTAGGCAAAATCGACCTCCGCCGTTGCGTTACGATGGAAATCGAAGGCTCCCCCCCCCATCAGCACATAGGCCGGATCGTTCCTGGAGCCACTGAACGGCTCGGCCAGGCTGTTCGTTTCATCCCCATTGCTTCCGTAAGAACCATAATAGGCCCCATAAGGGAGGCTCTCGTCCCCACCCGCAAGCGACAGGCCGGCGTTGTTATGGCCGGCGTTGTCATGGTCATAAGCCGCCGGGGGGCCAAAATCGGCGCCAAGGAGGTTGGTATCCGTCACCGGGATTCCTTGTGCCCAGACCGGCACCCCCATCCCCCCGACCATGACCAGTCCGACCGTCAGGAATGTTCGGATTCTTTTCGCATACAGGCTTGCCATTCTGGTCTTCCCCCAAAGACACATTTTAAAAAAAACAGGGACCATGGTATCTCGTAATCTTATGGCAGGGCTTGGGCGGTACAAAGATTTTTCTTGCCTGACCGGAATTGCAGGGATGAAGAGGTTACAAAGGATGCAGAGAGGACAGACAGGGTATACCCTCAGGTCCTGGTCGGCCCCGACTCCGGCTCGACGGTATAAAACATCGGAGGAGAAACATGCACATCGGTCCGCACTTCATCGTGAGGAATGCCTTTGGCAGATCCCCTCTGGTGACAGCGCTCGTGCTGGCGGTTTGGCTCATGGGTGGGAAAGCGCACGGACAGGAAACCACCTATATGGTTCAGCTCATGAGTCTGATGGTTGCTGTTCAGACCAAAACACAAACGCCGCTCATGGTGCCCGTCACCCCCTATCTGGTGGTCAAACAGGCAGGGGCCATAGAGCCGATCTGTACCCAGGCCGCCTATGTGCGCGATCTTTTCATCACGGCCTTTTACAGCAATCCCCTGCCGGCGAACAAAACGGGGGAGCCGCTGCTGGACGCGGCGATGGGTTCTCTGCTGCCCCTCATAAGGGAAAGAATCCCGCGCGTGGATATTCCTGAACTAATGCTGGTCGAGGGATCGCGGTATCTCGGCATGCCGGTCGATGACTTGCGCCCCGGGGCCTTCGTGGTCGATTGCGTTCAGCGCCAGGACAAAAAGCAGGCCAAGGACAAAGGCAAAAGCGGCGGTCATTGACCGTGCGGGTATGAACGCTTTGCCCCCAGCGCCAGCCATTCCTGTTCGCTCAGGATCACAAGACCCAGCGCCGTCGCCTTAAGGACCTTCGAACCGGCATCCGCGCCCGCGACCACATAGTCGGTCTTGTGCGATACCGACTCGACAACCTTGGCCCCCATCGCCTGCGCCCGCGCCTTGGCTTCCTGCCGGGTCATGGTCGTGAGGGTGCCGGTGAAGACCACCGTCCGTCCAGCCAGCGGCGAGTCGTTCGGCGCGCGCCCGGCAAAGGGTTCAACGACGACAAGCCCCGCCAGGGCATCGAGAACGGTCAGGGTGCGGGGATCGGAGAAGAAGGCAACCACCGCCCCGGCCTTGACGGTTCCCATCATGGAGATGGTGACCAGATCCTGCCACGACTCGCCCGTGCGGTCCGCCGCCGCGACCATGGCGGCGCGGAGCGACGGCAGGGTTTCGTAATGGGCGGCGAGCGTCCGGGCCATGGTGGCTCCGACGTGGCGGATGCCAAGCGCATATAAAAATCGTTCAAGGGAAATCGCGCGCCGGGTGCGAATGGTGTCAAACAGCTTGCGGGCGGATCTCACCCCCCACCCCGCCCGGGCGGCCAGGGGTGTGAGGCGGCCCTGGTCCCGTTCCTCCAGCCGAAAGAGATCGACTGGGGAGGTGATCAGACCTCCCGCGTAAAAGTCCTCGATATGCTTTTCACCCAGACCATCGATGTCAAACGCCGCACGCGAGACAAAATGCTTCAAACACTCAACCGCCTGGGCCGGGCACACCAGAGCGCCGGTGCAGCGTCGCACGACATCCCCTTCCTCGCGCACGGCCGGGCTGTTGCAGACCGGGCACGTGGCGGGCGACCGCCAGGGGGCGGCGTCCACGGGTCGTTTTTCAAGGACCACCGCGACCACCTGGGGGATCACATCCCCGGCCCGCTCGATCACAACGGTATCGCCCACCCGCACATCCTTGCGGGCGATTTCGTCTTCGTTGTGGAGCGTGGCGCGGCTCACCACCACGCCGCCGACCGTCACGGGCTGCAGGCGGGCGGTCGGCGTGAGGGCGCCCGTGCGCCCGACGCTGGTTTCGATGGCCTCCACCACCGTGCGCGCCTGCTCCGCCGGAAATTTGTGGGCGATGGCCCAACGGGGCGCCCGGCTGATAAAACCCAGCCGCCGTTGCCATTCCATCCGGTCGATCTTGTAGACGATGCCATCGATGTCATAGGGCACCTCGGCCCGGCGGGTCGCCAGTTCATCATGCACGGCGAGCATCTCGGCGAGTGTTTCACACCGGCGGGCGAGCGGGTTGACGGCAAACCCGAAACCGCGCAGCCGGTCGAGAAACTCCCAATGACTGGACCAGTCAAAAGGGTGCACCTCCCCCACCCCATAGGCAAACAGCCGTAACGGACGCATCCCCGTGATGCGCGGGTCAAGCTGGCGCAGGCTGCCCGCCGCGGCATTGCGCGGATTGGCGAAGATCCTGGCCTTGGGCCCCAGCTCCTCCTGGCGGCGGTTGAATTCAAGGAACTCGGCCCGGGTCATGTAGACCTCGCCCCGCACCTCCAACACCTTCGGCACCCCCTGGCCGAACAGATCCCCCCCCGCAAGGCGGGACGGCATGCCCTTGCCATAAAGGGTACGCAGGTTGGCGGTGATATCCTCGCCCGTTTCGCCGTCGCCGCGGGTGGCCCCTTGCACGAACACGCCATTTTCATACCGGAGCGAGACCGACAGGCCGTCGATCTTCGGCTCGGCCACCACCGCCACCGGCTCCTCCGCCTCAAGCCCAAGGAAACGGCGCACGCGGGTCAAAAACTCCGCCACAGCACCGGCGCTGAAGGCATTGTCGAGGGAAAGCATCGGCACGGCATGCCGCACCGTGCCAAACCCCTCCGCCACGGGGGCGCCGACGCGGCGCGAGGGGCTGTCGGGACGCATCAGGTCGGGAAAACGAGCCTCAATGGCCGTGTTGCGGGCGCGTAGCGAATCGTATTCGGCATCGCTGATGGCCGGCGCGTCCTGCTGGTGATACAGACGGTCGTGCCTGACCATCATCCGGGCGAGGCGTTCCAGCTCCCGTGCCGCCTGATCACGATCGAGATGGTCGACAGGGGGTGTCTCACCGGTTGCGGACAAAGAGACAGGGGGGATTGCCCGCGGTTTTTCATTGGTGTCGTTCTGGTCCGGCATGGGAGCGTCCGTCATGGCGGAGGTCAGCTTGTTTCAGCCTGTTTCAGCCCGTGGCATCCCGCATCTCGGCGACCAAGGCAGGAATATCGATCTGACGTTGCCGGCGCAGCCGTTCGGTTTCCAGGATGGCCGCCACGGCGGCCACGCTGTGCTGCACGGTGCGATTGATGACAACGTACCGATACTCATCCCAGTGGCCGATTTCATCGACGGCCTTGGCCATGCGGTGGGCAATGACTGTGATGTCATCTTGACCACGCCCGCGCAAACGACATTCCAACTCCGCCACCGACGGGGGCAGGATGAACACCCCCACCACATCGGTGGGGGCGCCGTTTTTTAATTTGCGGTGCCCCTGCCAGTCGATATCGAACAACACATCGCACCCCCTTGCCAGGGCGTCCGCGACAGGGCGGCGGGGCGTACCGTAATAATTGTCGAAAACCTTGGCGTATTCTAAAAGTCCCTCGCCTGCTGCCAGGCGTTGGAACTCGGGCAGGGTGATGAAGTGATAATCACGCCCCTCCATCTCCCCCGGCCGGGGCGGGCGCGTCGTGACCGACACCGACGGCACGAGATGGGGGTTCAACTCCAGCAGCGCGCGGCAGAGGGTGCTTTTCCCGGCCCCGGAAGGAGAGGACAGCACCAGCATTACCCCACGCCGGCGGCCGCCGCAGGCATCGGCCAAACAAAGGGTACGAGACGGGACGTCGGACGGAATGCTGGCGGCAAGGGTCATGATATGCTCACTCGATGTTCTGAACCTGCTCGCGCAATTGATCAACGGTGGCCCGCAAATCAAGCCCGATGCGCGTCAGTTCGACGGTTGCCGACTTGGCACACAAGGTATTGGCCTCGCGGCCAAATTCCTGGCACAGAAAATCAAGCCGGCGGCCCACGGCCCCACCTTCGGCCAGAAGCTGGCGCGCCGCCGATACGTGGGCGTGCAGGCGGTCCAATTCCTCACGCACATCGGCCCGAGAGGCCAGCAGGGCGACCTCCTGGGCCAGTCGTTCCTCGGGCAAGCCGGGCGACGCTTCAAGCAGCGTCTTCACAAGCCCAACCAAACGATCCCGCAGGACTTCAGGCTGTAGGGCGGCATTTTCGCCCGCGCGCCGTATCAGCGCCGCGATGGCATCGATCTGATTCCCCAGGACCGCCGCCAGCCGGCCTCCTTCCTCCCGCCGCATCTGTGCAAGCGAATCGAGAACCCGCTCCAGCGTCTGGAGCACCAGCCGTTCATGGGTCTGGCTTCTTTCCCTGGTGCCGTTCCCCTCGAGGGAAACCAGTACGCCCGGCAGGGCCAGAAGACCATCCAGGCGCGGCGGGTGAAACCGATCGGGGTAACGTTCGCTCCATGCCGCGGTGATTTCGATCAACCGGGCCAGCAAGGTTTCGTTGATCCGCACCGTGCTTTGTTCCTCGACCCGGGTGACAGACAGCGTCAACGAAACGGTGCCGCGCGTGCACCGGCGCAACACCATTTCCCGGGCCGCGAATTCCACTCCCTCGAATCCCGAAGGCAGACGCAAACGCATATCGATGCCTTTGGCGTTGACGCTACGCGCCTCCCACGTCCATTCGCAAGAGGGTGGGCCGGAGTCGCTGTCTTGAAGACGGGCAAAAGCGGTCATGCTGCTGATGGACACGAGATATCCTTGGGCTGGAATGAACACCACGGCCGGAAGGGAGAGGGTCACGCTCCCCGAAGAACATCTTTATAGCGTGGTCATGCCTCACGGCTCAAGGGCCACCAGCAGGACAATCAGGGCCATCACGGAGACCCTGGTCTATTCTCTCCCTCAGTCTCTCCCTCAGGCGCTGCGCGTCTGCGGCCCTTGGCGGAGCGAGGTTGGCGCGGGGCTTCATCATGCCGACTTGAACCGTGGCTTCCGTCTGCTATGCTGAACACACGTTCTGTTTTCAGGATACCGCCATGATCAGCCACCACGCCGCCCTTATTTACACCATGGTTCTCGTGTCCGCCCGCGGACGGCGACATGACCGATGCCGAATTGCGTACCATGAGCGAACTCGTGAGTTTTTTGCCAGCCTTCCGGGATTATGATTCGAAGTTTCTGCCGGGCACCGTGGGAGCGTGTGTCGAGATTCTGGAACAGGAATACGGTCTGGACGAAGCCATGACCGTCATCCGGGCGAGCGTTCCCACGCCTTTGCGCGAAACCGCCTACATGATCGCATGTGAGGTGGCCGTCGCGGACGGACCCCCCAGGCCGGAGGAATTGCGGTTGCTGGAACTCCTGCGTGATACCTTGGAGTTGGATACGCTCGTAACGGCGGCCATTGAACGGGGCACCCGCGCCCGCTATGCCAGCCTGCCGGAGACACAGGACCCGGAGACACAAGACACTGCCGCCCTGTTTGAAACATGATCTTTTCAGGTCTTGGAAGAATCATGAACATCGTGCCGGTGAAGCCGGAGGACCTGGTGCCGCTCAAGGCCTTGACCCTTGTCATCGGCGGAGCACGGTCGGGCAAAAGCGCCTTTGCCGAAGTTCTGGTGGCCGCCCACGCCGCGCATGTCGGCTGTCCCCCCATCTACCTGGCCACGGGGGAGGCCTGCGACGCGGAAATGGCCGAACGAATCCGCCGCCATCGGGAACGCCGCGGCGCCCCCTGGCGCACGGTGGAAGCGCCCCGCATCGTTTCCCTTGCCGACCTGCCGGCGGGGGCGCCGGTGGTGTTCGATTGCCTGACGCTGTGGCTGACCAACCTGATGCTGGCACGGGCCGATGTCGAAACGGGCGTCGCCGCCCTGCTGGCGGGCTTCAGAACGGCACCGGGGCCGGTGGTGGTCGTTGGCAACGACGTCGGCGCCGGCATCGTCCCGGACACTCCCCTGGCCCGGGCCTTTCGCGACCATGCCGGAGAGCTGAACCAACGGGTGGCCGCCGCCGCCACGGGAGTCATCCTGATGACCGCCGGCTTGCCCCTTGTTTTAAAGTCGATATGAATTGAGGGGGTGTGGGGAAGGCCATGCCTCCCCCACGTCTTGTTTCCCTGCGTTCAGAAACTGACGTCGATTCCACTCACCAGAGCATAGGCCCAGGTGTTGTGGGTGTCATCGCTCCGGTCCCGGCCATTGAACTTGCCATGGAGGAAACTGGACTTCAAATCCACTCCCGGACCAATGGAATACTTGCCCGAGATAAGGTGGGTCTGGAACTTTTCCTTGCTGTTGCCGCCCGCCGGAGTCTCCTGGTGGTTTTCGGTATAATAGGTGTAGCTGACCCCCCACGCAGCGGTGGCATAGGCCACGCCGGCATTCCAGGCGCTGCCGCCAAAAGCAATCACGACGGCATCGTTCTTTGTTGGTTCCATCAACCGCAGCCATGACCCGCCCACGGTAAATCCCCCATAGCCCACTTTCAGCCCGGCATTGACCGCCCGACCTGAAGAAACGGGGGTGACACCAGCGATGACACTCTGTGGCGTGCCCTGGAACGCGCCATATCCCACGTTGCTTCCCAGCGTCACCCCGCCCCATTCGCCACCATAGGCCAGCGTCGTATCCCAATAATTGGTGCGGCCCGTGCGGGCGGTTCTATCGACCCGTTGGGTGCCCAGACCGCTCACGGCCAGTGGAGAAGGCGGAGTGCCCTCGTTCGGCGAATAGGTCAGGGCAAGCTGTACCCCCGCCAACTTGGGGCTGATATACCCCGCCATCGGCACGTCATCGGCCAGTTTCTCGAACGACGTCTGCATCCAGGGAGCGCGACCAGCAACAAAACCGGCAGCCGGGACGATGGTCCACATACCGACGTTATCATACCCGATGCCGTAATCATCCGGCTGGTTATGCAGGCTGTGGTTCATCGATTCCTTGGCGCCGGCATAGAGTTTCCCGAAGGCGCCGCCCACCGACACCCAAACCTCGTCAACCCCGGAGCTGGCATTGTTGCCGGGACCCACATTGTCGTTGTACGCATCAAGAACCATGCGGGCCGTGACCTCAAGCCCGTTGTCGAGAGTGCTCGTGCCGCTGAAGGCCAGTTCATTGTCGGTGTTGATGCCGAAGGTGTTGAAATTCTGACCGGCATCCTTTTCATGCTGCACGATGCCGAACCATTGCTGCATATTGCCGATGATTCCGATCTTCAGCGGTTCGGCGGCCTGCACGGGAACGGTAGCACCGCCCAGGGCCGCCAGAGTCGCGACGGTCAACATGTTCGTGCGTGTTCTGGTCTTCATGTTCGCTTCCTTGAACTTTGGCGAAAAACACCGTTTGCCCTGACTGAGGCCCGACTGAGGGCATAAGGATGTTTTCCCCTTCGGGATAAATCAAGACATGGCGGCCAGCGGCGCGCATTAAAGTGTCGTGTATGACATTTGCGCCACAGGATGACCAAAGAGTATGCTGAGGTGCGGATTCGGCAGGCAAACATGGATACTGTACAAACGCACAAAACAGGCGTTAACAGACGGACCATTCTGCGCTAAAGCTATACCAGGACGGCCCCTCCCAAGGCTCCGGGCACGGGCGGAGGTCCGACCGACAAAAGACTGAAGACAAGGAGCACGGTCATGAACGTCAGGACAATCCTCTCGCTGACGGCGGCGCTGCCGATTCTGGCATCGTGCGCGTACACGGAAGCCGTGTATCCTGAAAAAGTCCACAAGAACGAACCTCCCGTTTTCCGGGCGCCCGGCGAGGAACTCAAGCGGGACAGCATCTTCGGTCCCGAAGGGCTGACCTTGTTTGGCGGACGCGGCAAAAAGGATCCGGAAGGGGGAGGGGGAATCGGCGTCAACAGCTTTTTGTGGCGGGCGGCCCTTGATACCATCGCCTTCATGCCGATGAATTCCGCCGATCCCTTTGGCGGGGTCATCATCACG
>WOUV01000039.1 GCA_009773045.1 Rhodospirillaceae bacterium
TGATGCCAGAAGGTTCTTCCATGCAAAAAATCGCCGTTGTGGTGCCCTGCTATAACGAAGAAGGCGCGATCGGAGCCGTGATCCGCGATGTGGCGCGCGTTTTGCCCGATGCGCACATCCATGTTTGTGACAACAACTCGACCGATCGCACGGCGGCAGAAGCCCGGGCGGCCGGCGCCGTTGTGATCGCCGAACGCTCTCAGGGCAAGGGGCATGCCGTCCGCCGGCTGTTCAGCGAAATCGATGCGGATGTCTACCTGATGCTGGACGGGGACGGGACGTATGATATCGAAAGCGCGCCCCGACTGATCGCGCTGCTGGTCGCCGAGCGGCTGGACATGGTGATCGGCAAGCGCATGCCGGCCCACGCACAAAACACCTACCGCCCCGGCCATGTGTTCGGCAACCGGCTTCTGACGGTGCTTGCCCGCTTCTTTTTTGGCCGGGGGTTTACCGACATGTTGTCGGGGTACAGGGTTTTTTCGCGAAGGTTCGTGAAATCGCTGCCTGTATTGTCCGCGGGGTTCGAGATCGAAACGGAAATGACCCTCCACTGCCTCAGTCTCAATCTTCCCCATGCGGAAGTGGAAACGCCTTATTACGAACGGGCGCACGGAACCGAAAGCAAGCTCAGGACATACCGGGACGGTATGCGGATTGTGCTGTTGATGATCCGCCTGTTCAAGGATTATCGTCCGCTGGCGTTTTTCAACGGCGTGGGCGCTTTCATGGCGGCTTTGGCGTTAATTCTGTTCGCCCCGGTCTTGAGCGACTACCTGGAAACGGGTCTCGTGGCGCGCCTGCCGACCGCGATTCTGTCCACGGGCCTGATGGTCGCCGCCTTTTTGTCCGTCAATGCCGGGTTCATTCTGGACAGCGTGGCCCGGCACCGGCTGGAAAACAAGAAACTTGCCTATTTGGCGCAACCGCCGTGGGCTTCTCCCTTCGAGCCGTGATCGTGATCGATCACGGCGCCACCCCTCTTCCCGAGGAGAGCACCGATGTGCGGCATTGCCGGTTTTCTCGATCCTGCCCTGGCAGAGGGGCAGGAAGCCCTTGTCGCGCGCGCAACCCGCATGGCCGCCACGCTTCACCATCGGGGACCCGATGACGGAAAGATCTGGACGGATGCGGCGGCGGGCCTTGCCTTTGGACATCGGCGCCTTGCCATCGTCGATCTGTCCCCCGCCGGACGCCAACCCATGGTTTCGGCCTGCGGGCGGTATGTCATCGTCTACAACGGCGAGGTTTACAATGCGCAGGACATCCGAGGCGATCTTCCCGGCATCCCCTGGCGCGGCCATTCCGATACCGAGGTGATCGTGGAGGCCTGCGCCCGCTGGGGCGCGGCGGCAACGGCGCGACGTTTGATGGGCATGTTTGCCTTTGCGCTGTGGGATCGGGCGGAACGCACGCTGGTCCTTGGGCGTGACCGCCTTGGCATCAAGCCCCTTTATTGGGGGAAATGGGACCATATGTTCCTGTTTGCCTCCGAGTTGAAAGCGTTACGGGCCTATCCCGGTTTTCAGGCCGAGATTGACCGTGATGCGCTTGCGGCCTTTCTGCGGCATGGCTATGTTCCGACACCATTGAGCATCTATCGCGGTGTCCGCAAGCTGGAGCCTGGCACTCTCCTGACCCTTAGGGCCAACGGCGCGCCCGGAATCATGCGTTTCTGGGACTTGCGCAAGGTGGTGCGGACGGGACAGACGAACCGACTGGATCTTTCCGATCGGGAGGCTACGGAAAAACTTGAGGCTTTATTGCATGACGCGATCACCCGGCGCATGGTTGCCGATGTTCCGCTGGGCGCTTTTCTGTCGGGGGGCATTGATTCCTCGACGGTGGTCGCGCTCATGCAGCGTTCGGGCCTGCGTCCGGTGAAAACCTTTTCGATCGGTTTTCGCGAAACGGGTTATGACGAGGCCCAATACGCCCGGGCGGTGGCGCATCATCTTGGGACCGAACATACCGAACTTTATCTCACGCCGGAGGAGGCCTGCACGGTCATCCCCTCCTTGCCCGCGATGTTCGACGAACCGTTCGCGGATTCATCGCAACTTCCGACCTTCCTGGTCTCCCGGCTGGCGCGGAGCCAGGTCACGGTGGCGCTGTCTGGCGATGGCGGGGACGAGCTGTTCGCCGGGTACAATCGCTATGTCCTGGCGCAACGCATTCGTGGCGCTTTTTGTTGCACGCCGGGCCGGAAAACCCTCGCCCGTATTCTCAAGGCCATTTCTCCCACGACCTGGAACCGTTTGTTCGCGCTGCTGCCAAACCGTTGCCATCCGCCCCAGCCGGGCGACAAGCTGCACAAGCTGGCCCGTGTGCTGGAAGGCACACAAGACGATTTGTATCGGAATATCGTCAGTCACTGGCCGTACCCGGAGGCCATGGTGCCCGGCGCCCGTGAACCTAGGGGCGTGCTCTGGGATGAAGAAATCGCGCGCCTTATTCCCGATGCCGTGGAGCAGATGCAATTCCTGGACATCCTGACCTACCTGCCCGACGACATCCTGACCAAGGTGGACCGGGCTTCCATGGCCGTTTCCCTGGAGGCCAGGGTGCCTTTGCTGGATCACCGGCTGGTTGAGTTCTCCTGGCAGCTGCCGATGCACCTTAAGGTGCGCGGAGGCGAAAGCAAGTGGCTGCTGCGCCAAGTGTTATACCGTTACGTCCCCCGGGAACTTCTCGACAGACCCAAAATGGGATTCGGGATTCCCCTGGACACGTGGTTGCGTGGGCCGTTGCGGGAATGGGCAGAAGATCTTCTGTCGGAGCAGCGCCTGCGGGCGGGCGGCTTCGTTGATCCGCTCCCCGTGCGCGCCCTGTGGCAGGAACATCTGAGTGGCCGGCGCGGCGGGCAGCATCTTCTGTGGGACGTGTTGATGTTCGAAGCCTGGCGCGAACACTGGAATCGCGATGACGAGGGCGCACGTTGTTCAGGACAATTTCCATCCCGGACACTGGCCAGCGCAATGGCTTTACCGTAATCTGGAAAAAGCGGTACAGGGGGAGGCGAGGGGGGGCACCATGGCAGTCTATACGGAGGTCTCGGATGAAGACCTAACTCGTTTCGTGGCCGAATACGATATCGGCACGGTGGTTTCGTGCAAAGGCATCGCCGAAGGGGTGGAAAATTCCAATTTTCTTTTGCAAACCAGTCGCGCAACCTTCATCCTCACCTTGTATGAACGGCGCGTCAAGGTTGATGATTTACCTTACTTTCTTGGATTGATGGAGCATCTGGCGCGGGCGGGAATCGCCTGCCCGATTCCGTTGCAAGGTCGTGACGGGCGGATGTTGCGCACCCTGTGTGACCGACCGGCAACGATCGTCACCTTTCTCACCGGCATGAGCGCCAAACGGGTATTGCCGGCCCAGTGCCGGGCCTTGGGCGGAATCCTGGCGCAATTGCATCGGGCGGGGCAGGATTACCCAAAGGCGCGCCGCAATACCTTATCGGTGCATGACTGGCGGCCTTTGTTCAAGGCGGAGGAAGGACGGATCGATTCGGTTCTCCCCGGTCTTGCCGATGAAATCCGCCGTGAACTGGATCATCTGGAATCCCGCTGGCCGGCGGCCTTGCCGGAGGGCGTGATTCACGCCGATCTGTTTCCGGACAACGTCTTTTTTCGCGATGACCACCTCAGCGGCGTGATCGATTTTTATTTCTCCTGCACGGATTTTCTGGCCTACGATATCGCCATATGCCTGAATGCGTGGTGTTTCGAGGATGACGGCGCTTTTAACATCACCAAGGCGCAACATTTGGTTTCAGCCTATGGCGCGATCCGTCCCTTGAGTCCAGAGGAAAAAACCGCCCTGCCGCTGTTGGCCCGGGGAGCGGCCATACGTTTTCTGCTCACCCGGCTGTATGACTGGTTCAATACGCCGGCAGGTGTTTTCGTCAAGCCCAAGAACCCCCTTGAATATGTTCGCAAGATGCGCTTTCACCGCACCGCGCAGCACCCGGAGGCCTATGGCATCATCGCCGCATGAAGCTCCCGCACCCGCCATGAACGAAGAGCGGGTGGTGGTTTTTACCGATGGCGCCTGTTCGGGCAATCCTGGCCCGGGCGGGTGGGGGGTGCTGTTGCGCTATAAAGGCGTTGAAAAGGAACTGTCGGGCGGGACACCGACCACCACCAACAATCGCATGGAGATCACGGCGGTGATTGAGGCGTTGAACGCCCTGACCCGCCCGTGCGCGGTGGATCTTTATACCGACAGCCGATATGTCCAAAAGGGCATCCGGGACTGGCTGCCGGGCTGGAAGGCGCGCGGCTGGAAAACGGCCTCCCGCCAGCCGGTCAAGAATCAGGATTTGTGGGAACGCCTGGACGTGGCGGCGGCCCGTCACCGGGTGGACTGGCATTGGGTCCGCGGCCATGCCGGCCACCCCGAAAACGAACGGGCCGATGCCCTGGCCCGTGCCGGTCTGGAGCAGGTGCGGCGGTGAACGGAATCCATTCGGCCCGCGGCGTTCTGGCGGTGGCGGTGACGGTGACGGCCTGGCGCCTTGCCACCCTGGTGGCCCATCCGTTGAACCTTTCCTTCGACGAAGCGCAGTACTGGATTTGGGCGCAAACGCCGGCGTGGGGGTATTTCTCCAAGCCGCCCCTGATCGGGTGGGTGATCGCCCTGACCACGCATCTGTGTGGGGAGGGCGAGCCGTGCATCCGGTTGGGGGCACCGCTGGCCTATTTCGTGGGGAGTCTCGCGCTTTACGAAGTGGGGCGGCGTTTGTATACCCCGGTCGTCGGATTCTGGTCGGCGGTGCTGTTCCTCACCCTGCCGGGGGTGGCGTTTTCGGCCATGATCATCAGCGTCGATCCCTTTTTGCTGATGTTCTGGAGCCTGGGCCTTGCCGTGCTGGTCCGTGCCCTGGCGGAGAAGCACCTGGGGTGGTGGGGAGTCCTCGGTGTGATCCTGGGCCTTGGGCTGCTGGCCAAGTATGCCATGCTGTTTTTCATGGTCTCGCTGCTGCTGTACCTGGCCTGGTCCCCCGCGCGGTCGGTGCGGACGGCGGGGCCGTGGCTTGCCATGGCCGTCGCGGGTGTGTTTCTGGCTCCCAATCTTGTGTGGAATGTCGCAAACGGCTTCGTCACCGTGAAACATACCGGCGCGAATGCGCATTGGGATACCGGCACCCTGCTCCATCCCCTGGCGGGAATCGCCTTCATCGGCGCGCAGTGGGCCGTGTTCGGCCCGGTGCCGATGACCGTGCTGGTCTGGCTCCTCGGGCGCGGGCGGCGGCTTTTGGGTGAAGACGCGAACGCCCGGCTGCTGGTGTCGTTCATCCTGCCGGTTCTGGCAGTGATGAGCGGGGAGGCATTCCTGTCGCGGGCCCATGCCAACTGGGGGGCCTCGGCATTCGTTCCGGCCACGGTGCTGGTGGTGGCCTGGCTGGTCCGCCTGAACAAGGCCTGGCTGCTCAGGGTCACTCTTGCCGTGCATCTCGCGGCGGCGGCGGTTCTGTATACCCTTGATCAAACGGCGGTGGCGGTGGGATATCCCTTGACCGCTCGCAGCGATCCGTTCAAGCGAGTGCGCGGCTTTGATGCGGTGGGGCGCGCGGTGGGGCGCCTGCGCGCCGACCATCCGGGGGTGGCCTTGCTGTTCGACTCGCGCAAGGTGCTGGCCCCGGTGGTCTATTATGCCCGTCCGGTGGCATTCGATGCGGTGCTGTGGAACGACTCCGGCACGGTCAACAATCATTTCGAAATGGTGACGGACATACGCCGGGCCATCGGTCACACGTTCCTTCTGGTGACCGAACAGCCCACCGCCGATCATGTGGCCCATGCCTTTGCCCGGACCGAACTCGTGGCCGTGCTGCGGGTGCCGGTGCATGCCGATTTCACGCGGGAGATTCGGATTTTCCGCTGCGAGTCTTTCCAGGGCTATGGCCAGGGCCGATGATGCTGTGTCGTTGGGTTATGCCGGTGTTGGTGCTGCTGGTGGCGTTTCCGGGGATCGACCTTGCCGTGAGCGGATGGTTTTTTGCCGATGGCCGTTTTTTCCTGCGCCACCATGGCGTGTTTGAATTCATACGGGCCGTGACACCGCCTGTGACGCTGGGCGTTGCATTGTTCGTGGTCCTGCTGGGTCTTGCGGGAGGGGTGTTGCGCGAAACGTTTTTTGGCCTGACCGTGCGCCGAACTCTTTACCTTTTGGCCACGCTGGGGGTGGGGCCTGGCCTGCTTGCCAACAGCCTGTTCAAGGACCATTGGGGGCGGGCGCGTCCCTCCACCCTTGCCCTGTTCGGAGGGGATAAGACCTTCACGCCGGCGCTTGTGCTGTCCGACCAATGCGATACCAACTGCTCCTTTGTTTGCGGCCATGCCGCGCTGGCGTTCTGGGGGGTCGCCTTTGCCCTGCTGGCCCCGCCGCCCTGGCGTCGGTGGGCGGTGGCCGTGGCGATGGGGTATGGTTTTTTCGTGGGCTTTGTCCGGGTGGCGCAGGGCGCGCATTTTCTTAGCGATGTGGTTTTCGCCGCGGTTCTGACCCTTGGCGTGATCCTCGTGCTGCGCCGCCTGGAAACAGGATGAAGGAAATCTTTTGTTTTTTTGGAAACCGTAACCGTGCGTGTTGATCTGTTTGACTTTTCCCTGCCGGCGGAGCGCATCGCCGATCGGCCGGCGGTGCCGCGCGATGCCGCCCGTCTGCTGGAGGTGACTGCGGAAGGACGGTTTATCGACCGCCACGTGCGCGACCTGCCCGCGCTTTTGCAGACGGGAGACGTGCTGGTGGTCAACGACACGAAAGTCATCCCAGCCCGTTTGCAGGGACGCCGGGGACTGGCGCGGATCGAGATCCTGTTGCACCGCCGGGAAGGGCCGGACCAGTGGCGGGTTTTCGCCCGTCCGGCCCGCAGGCTGGCGGTGGGGCAGCAGATTGCGTTCGATCCTTCCACGCCGGAGTCGCTGACGGCAACCGTCGTTGCCCTGTTCACAGGGGGCGAGGGGGTGCTGCGTTTCGACCGGGGAGGCGCGGATCTGCTGGCCGCCTTCGCGCGCCATGGGCATGTGCCCCTGCCGCCATATATCCGGCGCCCTGATGATGCTCGCGACCGTGACGACTATCAAACCGTGTTCGCCCGAACCGATGGCGCCGTGGCGGCCCCCACCGCCGGCTTGCACTTCACCGATGCTGTGCTGTCGGCCCTTGACGGCAGGGGGGTGGAGCGGGTGGCGGTGACCTTGCATGTCGGGGCCGGCACTTTTTTGCCGGTCAGGGCACAGGAGACCTGCGACCACATCATGCACGTCGAAGCCGGGTGTGTGACCGCTGCCGCTGCCGCCGCCATCAACCGGCGGCGGGGGAGAATCGTTGCGGTGGGCACCACCAGCTTGCGGCTTCTTGAAAGCGCCGCCGCACCCGATGGCATGGTGCATCCCTTTGCGACGGAGACCGCCCTGTTCATCACGCCAGGGCATGCCTTCCGGACGGCCGATCTTTTGCTGACCAACTTTCATCTGCCCCGGTCAACCTTGTTCATGCTGGTTGCGGCCTTTGCCGGTCTTGAGCGCATGCGGGCCGCCTATGCCCATGCTCTGGCCACTGGGTACCGGTTCTATTCTTATGGCGATGCCTGCCTGCTGCATCGCGACAGCGACGATACTGGCAATGCGCCAAAGACATACGCAATGCCCCGTTGACATTCCGGGAATCCGGTCTCATATGGGGAACGCTGCCTGTCAGGGGTCGGCGTGGAGAAGTAACGGGCGAACCAAGGGAGAAAGCCGGTGCAGGAACACATCCAGAGCCAGGGCAATGACAATCCGGTTCTTGAGCGGATTCGTCAGGAACTCAGTGACTATCCGGTCGTGCTGTACATGAAAGGCACGCCGATGTTTCCCCAGTGTGGTTTTTCGGCTGCGGCGGTGGATATTCTGTCCCGGTTGGGGGTGAAGTTCAAGGGCATCGATGTGCTGGCGGACCCCTCGTTGCGCGACGGGTTGAAATATTTCGCCAACTGGCCGACGTTCCCCCAGCTTTACGTCAAGGGGGAACTGGTGGGGGGCTGCGACATCATGCGCGAGATGTACGGCTCGGGCGAGTTGAAACAGCTTCTGGAGGAGCAGGGAATCCAAACCCGCGCCACTCAATAGAGAGTTAAGGAATCGAGGGGGGCGTCCGGGTCGCAGCCGGCGATAGCTCAAGGCTTCGGCGATGTGGATGCGCCGCACCGATTCTGAACCGGCAAGGTCGGCAAGGGTCCGTGCCACGCGCAGCATCCGGTGATATCCCCGGGCCGAAAGCCGTAGGCGGGTTGCGGCTTCGGTCAACAGATGGCGTCCCGCTTCATCGGGAGCCGCCACCTGTTCCAGAAGCGTGCCATCGGCATCGGCATTGCAACGAATGCCCTGGACACCCGCACGGGCATAGCGTTCCGTCTGCACCGCCCGCGGGCCACGGCAACCCGCCGCGCGACCTCTGCCGAACCCTCGGACGGCGGGGGGAGCGACAGATCCGCCGGGTTGACGGCCGGCACATCGACATGAATGTCGATCCGATCCAGCAAGGGTCCCGACAAACGGGCCTGATAGTCCTCGCCACACGCCGGCGCGCGGGAACAGGCCTGTGCCGGATCGCTCAGATAGCCACAGCGGCAGGGATTCATGGCGGCGATCAGTTGCACCCGGGCCGGATAGGTCACATGGTTGTTGGCCCGGGCCACCACCGCCCGTCCGGTTTCCAACGGCTGACGCAAGGCTTCCAGGGCGTTTCTCTGGAATTCGGGCAGTTCGCGTCCAGAAAAAGAACGCCATGATGGGCCAGGGAAACTTCTCCGGGACGCGCCCGCAGGCCGGCACCGAAGCCGAATGGTGCGGATCGCGAAACGGCCGTCGCCGCAGCAATCCCCCGTCCTTCAGTGCACCGGCGACGCTGTGCACCATGCTGACCTCCAGGGCCTCCTCGGGCGATAACGGCGGCAGGATGCCCGGCAGGCGCGCCGCCAGCATGGATTTCCCCGCTCCCGGCGGACCGACCATCAGCATGTTGTGGCCGCCCCGGCGGCCACGACTTCCAAGGCCCGCTTGGCGCTTTCCTGACCCTTGATGTCGCGGAGATCGGACAAAATGACGACGGGTTCGACCAAACGCGGCTCGGGCCGCGACAGGATTTGGCTGCCCTTGAAATGATTGATGAGTGCCAGCAGCGATGGCGCCGCCAGGATGTCTTCTCCGGCCGCCCAGGCCGCCTCCGCCCCTTGAACGGCGGGGCAGATCAGGCCCCCACCCGGCGGCATTAGCTCCCACCGCGGCCGGCATCACCATCCCATCCAGCGCGAGTTCCCCTAAAACCACATAGCCGGCCAACTCCTCGGGTGGCAGCACACCCATTGCCACCAGAAGACCAACCGCGATGGCCAGATCGAAATGGCTGCCTTCCTTCTGCACATCCGCCGGAGCCAGGTTGACGATGATGCGCTTGGGGGGCAGGGCAAGCCCCAGGGCATTCAAGGCCGCCCGCACCCGGTCACGGGATTCGCCAACCGCCTTGTTCGGCAGCCCGACGATCACGAAGGCCGGAAGGCCAGAGGCGATTTGCACCTGCACGTCGATGGCAAGGACATCGATGCCCTGAAAGGCAACGGTGTTAACGCGGGCCGTCATGATTTCCCCTGGTTTGGTAGCGTCAAGACTTATACCGCCTTCATCACGGCCACGCCAGCAGGAATGGCTGGGCAGGCAAGGCAATCGTCTCAGTTCATAAGGGAGAAAGGACTATGGATAGCCGAACGATGGATGTCGCCCTCGGTGGTGGGGCCATCACCCTGCCCTTGTGGGTGCAAACCCTGTCGGACTGGATGCAGATCCTCGCCATTGTATTGGGCACGGCCCTGGTGGGAATCCGTCTGGCGCTGGCGGTGCACGAATGCCGGGGTCGGTGTTGGCCCGGCGACAAGCACAAGGGAGGACGCTGAATGTGCGATTCCGCGCACTTTGTCACCACCGTCATCCGCCCGACGCTCCTGCATCTTGGCCTGCATTCGCCGGCGGCGGAAGCGTTACTGTTGGGCACGGCGATTCAGGAAAGCCGGCTGGGGACGTATTTACGCCAAACCGGCGGTGGCCCGGCACTTGGGGTCTATCAGATGGAGCCGGCGACACACGAGGATATCTGGACGAATTTTCTGGCCTATCGCCCGGATCTGGCGGCGTGAGTCAACACATTCATCGCACCATGGACAGATCGTGTGACCAATCTGGTGACCAATCTCGCTTATGCCACGGCGATGGCGCGGGTTCATTACCTGCGGGTTCCCGTCCCGCTTCCGAAGGCGGCCGACCATGCCGGCCTCGCGCGGTACTGGAAAGCCCATTACAACACCGCCGCCGGCAAGGGAACGGAGAAGGACTTTGTGTTCAACTGGCGCCGTCATGCGCCGCAGATTCTGGAGGCCTGATCATGCACGCGATCACCCGCTATGTCCTCAATCGCGCCCGCGAACGTTCCACCATGGCCGGCCTCGTGCTGGCGTTGACCTGGCTTGGGCTTAATCTATCGCCGGAGGTGCAAGACGCCCTGACGTCTTTTGCAACGGCCCTGGCCGGTCTTGCCCTTGCCCTGCTTCCGACCAGCGAAGGCACCGGATAGGATGGAATCAAGGGGGTGTGGGGGAGGCTGTGCCTTCCCCACGGTGTGTTCTTTTCAGGCCGAAGCTATTGCGTGACCCAAATCACCCGGGCGATCCAACCGATGTTTTCGATATCGAATGACCGGTCGGGGTGGGCGGTATTGAGGGATTTCAATTCGATTCGTTTGGCCGTGCGGCGCACCAGTTCCTTCACCATCACCTCGCCTTCGGTGGTGCGCACGACCACCCGGTCGCCACGGCGGATGCTGCCGCCAGGTGAGATGACCAGCCGGTCGCCATCACGATAGACCGGTTCCATGCTGTCGCCACTGACTTCCAGCACATAGGCATGGGGATCGGCCAGATCCGGAAAAGGAACTTCATCCCAGCCCCCTCCCGTGGGGTAGCCGGCATCGTCGAAATAGCCATGGTCGCCGGCCTGGGTGAAACCGATCAGCGGCACGTTTTGCGGAACGCGCCCCGAGGCTGCTGGTTGGCGAGGGGTGCTGGCGACGTAGCTGATGAATTGTTCCATCGTGGCGCCGGTGGCCTCCAGCACCTTGGAGATGCTTTCGGTTGATGGCCAGCGTGGTTTGCCATCACGGGTGACGCGTTTGCTTTTGTTGAAGGTGGTCGGATCAAGACCGGAGCGACGCGCCAAACCCGAAGCCGTCAGCCCATATTCGCGGGCGAGACAGTCAATGGCGGTCCAGATGTCTGCGTGTCTAAGCATGGGAACAGTGTCTTATAAAGGGCGTGTCAATGCACTAGGAATAACATTCTATATTCACCTTGATACTCCGTGAATATTGGGTTTAAAAACTGATTCCACGAATGTTCGTGGATATATGCCCGCGTATCCTGGGGGAAGTCATGAAACGCAAGAAGATAATCCTAAACGCACTATCGGAAAAAGAGAGCAGGCCTTTTTATTCCGCCGAGGAAGCCTGGCTCTAGTTCTGTCACTGCCAGATCGTTCGGCGGGATGGCGCCAGATTGGATTCGAATAGTGACGAGGCTCGCCCCTGTGATCCCGACGATATCTACCGGGCGGTCGTGGGATTGCTCCGTCAAAGGCGTATTGAACAATTTCATCTCCGGATTCTTGCGACTTACGGATTGCGATTAAGCCCGCTGGATCCGCGTATTCAGGAGGAAACGCAGGCATACCATTACTGGGATGAAGCGATCGACCGGCTGAGCACCATTCTCAAGACCAAGGGAATCGTGCTATGTTGATAAGAATCATAAAGGATTTTTCTGAGAAGAGAATAAAAAATGCTTTGGTGCGGAGCGCCGCCCCCGTGGAGTGCTCCCGAGAACCACATCACGACATGGCGCCATTCTGGCACCGTGTTCTGGTTGTCTTTTGTGACAATACAGACTTGTGGTGGTTGCGATTTCTCAAATGCGGCTTCCGCCATTGTTTTGTTGTTCTTTGCGATGGCCAATATTGGGTTACGCTTGATCCCCTGTCCCACTGTGTCAGTGTGG
>WOUV01000040.1 GCA_009773045.1 Rhodospirillaceae bacterium
GGTTCACGCGCGGCATCCAACGCATCGTCAAAATCATCCAGGCGTGCCTGCCGCTCCCCCGCCTCTGGAAGGCCATTCTAAACTGATGGATGGTCAGCCTGGTGAGTGAAGATCCACGCCCAGACGATGTTGGCGGCCAGCCTAAGCGCACCGCCAACAATTCTTGATTCATCGTTTATTTTTGATGCGTTATGGATGTGCCAGAGGGTCCGATCCGCAGGCAAACCCACAACAATCGGCTTGATAGGGGTGAACGGTCCGGGCAACGGACGACACCGAAACCATGGCGACATGCGCCGTGATCGTCAAGGTCAAAAGGGTTCCTCTGGAAGCCAAGGCCGAGGGGCGTGAATCGCACCGTTGTCACCAAGGGCGGGGACACGGGTTGGTCCTGTCCAAAAGTCTTCTGACTCCCCGTGCCAAAAGGCCAAATCAGCGACGGTCTCCCCGGATGCGACGCGGGCGTTGATGACAGCGCGGGTTTCCTTGAACGTGGGGGGGGAGGAGTCAAACCCTGTCCCCACTTTTCGCCCCGACGGGGCGGCACCCTTGTTGACTCCGCGCACCGTGTGGCCCATGTTCGCCGCAAGGAACAAGGAGCATCTCCCATGGCCACCGCCATTGCCTTCGACACGTTGAAACTGGCCCGCAGGCTGGAAGCCGCGGGCTTTGAGCACAAGCAAGCCGCAGACACTGCCGAAGCCCTGGCCGAAGCCATAACTGTCGCCGAACTCGCCACCAAGGCCGATCTCGAGCGTCTGGCCTTGGCCACCAAGACCGACATTGCCGCCGCACGGGTGGAAACCAAAGCCGATCTCGAGCGTCTGGCATCGGCCACCAAGGCCGACATTGCCGCCGCACGGGGGCGGGGAAACCAAAACCGATCTCGAGCGTCTGGAGGCGTCCACCAAGGCCGACATTGCCGCCGCACGGGCGGAAACCAAAGCCGATCTCGAGCATCTGGCATCGGCCACCAAAGCCGAAATTGCCGCCGCACGGGCGGAAACCAAAGCCGATCTCGAGCGTCTGGAGGCGTCCACCAAGACTGCTCTTGCCGCCGCACGGGCGGAAACCAAAGCTGACTTGCGCGAATCGGAACATCGCCTGGAAGTCAAGATCGATCGCCTGGAAGCGTCCACCAAGGCCGACAATGCTCGCCTGGAGTCCAAGGTTGACGCCGTGCGGACGGAATCCAAGGCCGACATGAAGGCCATGGAATTGCGCTTGGTCATCAAGCTGGGGGGAGTGCTGGCGGCGTTCTTCACCATGGCCGCCGGAGCGGTGACCGTGGCCATCCGGCTGATGATGCAGTGATCCCTCCCGGCACCGGCATTGCCGCACCCTTCACGCTGGCGTCGCCAGCATTCTGAAGGGTTCCATAGCCATCGTCCGGAACGGTTCCAAGAGGATGTCATTGTCTTTGGCGTTCATGGCGTGGGTCCTTCGATCAGCGTGCGGATTTCCGCCATAAGGGTGGTCTTGACCGCTTGTCGCGCCACTTCCCTGACGGCGATCAGTTCCATTCCTGTGATCGGGCCAGGGGGATGCGTGGCCACGGCACGGGCAGAACTTGAGTCCGCCGCCGCGTGGTTCGTGCTGGCCTGGGAGGACAGCGCTAGGCCGTCACAACGGAGGAGGGTCATTGGCGTTGAGGGGAGAACCGCACGTTCTGTACGTCGTCGTTGACAAAATCTTTACTGAAAGGCCTTAATGATTTATGAGACACACAACGGGAGGTGTTGACAGGCGCCGCCCGCGGCGGCAGACAGAATGCACACCCCCACAGAATGTGAAGCACCATGGACCTTAAAACCAAGGCAGGATCCTCCCCGTCGGCCAATGCGCCGCGGCGGGGGTGATCCCCCGCCCGCCCGACCCCGGACTCTCTTCACAGTGGGCGTTGAGTCAGGCCGCCCTTAACGTTCAACCGGTGTGGGACGACTATCGCGGGGAGGGCGTGATCGTCGGGGTGATCGACGACGGCGTGGATCACACGCATCCCGAACTCCACGACACCTACCGACACGATCTTGATTACGACGCCCGCGATCACGACAACGATGCCCTGTCCTCGGCGCCGGACGATGGCCACGGCACGGCGGTTGCCGGTGTCATCGCCGCCGCGGCCAATGGCAGCGGCATGGTTGGCGTGGCGCCGAAGGCCCAAATCGTCGGCTTTCGCATCGCCTATGACGACACGGCCGACAGCAGCATCGCCGATCAGTTCGCCCGCATGGGGCAGGTGGATGTCGTCAACAACAGTTGGGGGTATACGGGATATTTCTACGACGATCTTGATTCGCTCGCCTTTGCCGGGCAGCGCGATGGGTTGATCACTGCCGTGGCGCAGGGGCGGGATGGTCTTGGCACGGTGGTGGTTTTCGCCGCTGGCAATGGCGCCGACGAGGGGCAGAATACGAACTACCACGGCCTGCAAAACTCGCAATATGTCATCACGGTCGGCGCCACCGACAAGAACGGCGCCATCGCCTGGTTCAGCACGCCGGGCGCCAATGTTCTGGTGGCGGCTCCGGGGGTCGAGATTCTGACCACCGACAATGTCGGGGCCGCCGGCTATGTCAGCGGCAATTATGCCTTAGCGAGTGGCACTTCGTTCGCCGCGCCAGCGGTTGCCGAAGTGGTGGCCCTGATGCTGGAGGCCAACCCGGCCCTGGGCTACCGGGATGTGCAAGAGATTTTGGCCTATGCGGCGCGCAACCCGACAGCAAACACCACCGGCTGGATGGTGAACGGCGCCCGGAACTGGAACGGTAGGGGGCTTCTGGTCAGCGACACCTATGGTTTCGGGCTGGTGGAGGCCCGGGCGGTGGTGCGCCTGGCCGAGACCTGGGAGATCCAGTCCACCTATGCCAGCCAGGTGTCGGTCACGGCGAGTCGCGCGCCCGATCTCGCCATCGATGACCATAGCACCGTCACCGATCCGGTCAGAATTGGCGAGGATCTTGTCATCGACCATGTGGAGGTGCGGCTTGACCTGGCCCACAGCTGGGTCGGGGACTTGCGGGTGACCCTGACCTCCCCCAGCGGCACGGTGAGTACCCTGGTCTATGACCCCGGGGGCGGAGGGGCGGATCAGCAGGACATCCGATTCACGCTGTCAAGCGTCCAGTTCTGGGGCGAGAATGGCCTTGGAACGTGGCAGCTCGCCGTCACCGACACCACCGGCTACGATACTGGACGGCTCAACAGTTGGGAACTCAGTCTGTTCGGCGATGCGGTCGGCACCGATGACGTGTTCCTTTTCACGGATTCCTGGGGCACGGTGGGAGCCGACCCGGCGCGACAGATCGTGCACGATTCTGTTAGCGCCGACACCCTGAACTTTGCGGCATTCACGCAAGGGGTGACCGTTTCCCTGGTGCCGGGCGCGAGCAACACGGTACTGGGCCGGACGCTCGCTTTGAGTGCGGAGACCGTGATCGAGTCTCTGTTCGGCGGGGATGGCAACGACACCCTCACCGGCAACGCAGCCGACAATCTTTTGTATGGGGCGCGCGGCAATGACACCCTTCATGGGGGCGATGGCCTTGACACGGCCCTGTTCCTGGGGCCGCTTGGCGACTACACCCTGAAGCGGACCGGCAACAAGGTGGAGGTGATCGCCGGGGCCGTCCGCGGCACGGAAGGCCGGGATGTTCTTTTCGACATCGAACAGATTCAATTTGCCGACATTCTGTTCGCCGACTCGTCCAACCGGGCGCCGGTTGCTGGCAAGGCCTCCTTTGTTGGCACCGAAGACACCCCCCTGACCGGTCGTTTATCGGCAAGCGATGCCGATGGCGATGCCGTGATGTTCGTTCTGAACGGCGGGCGCCAGCCCCACAATGGATGGGTGCATGTCGATGCCGACGGTCGTTTCAGCTATCACCCCGACCCGGATTTTTTTGGCGAGGACACCTTCGGCTATTACGCTTTCGATGATTTCGGCGGGGGCAGCGAAGAAACGGTCACGCTCACGGTGAAGGGCGTCAACGATGCCCCCGTCCCACACAACCAGCTCCTGCCGTTTCTGATCCCTGCGGAACAAGCCCCCCCCCCCCCGGGGGGGGGGGGGGGGGGGGGGGTCGCTTCGTTATGGCTCGACGGCGGGGCTGGCAACGATGTCCTGATGGGGGGGGGAGCGGCAACGATATTCTGATGGGCGGAGCCGGCAACGACACCTTGCACGGGGGACCGGGCCGCGATGTTTTATGGTGTGGCGCTGGAGAATGTACCGTTGTGCTGGCGGGCGGCGTGGGCGACTCGACGGCAAAGCGCATCGCCAGCCTTGGCACAGACCGGATTCATGGCTTTGCGCCGGAGCATGGGCAGTTCCGGCTGGAGGCGGCATCCTTTGGCCTTGCCCCCGGTCCCGTGACGGAGGGGGTGAATTATTTCGTGCTGACGACGGCGGAGGATACCCTTGCGCTGCCACAGGAGGGCGGTGCCCTGCTGCTGATCGGCGCGGATGATTCCGCCTCTGACCTGGAGTTGTGGTTTGTCCCGGTCCACGCTTCGGATGCGCCGGTGGAGCGGTATCTTCTGGCGACTTTGGTGGATGGGCCACTGGGGATTCCCCTGACGGCGACCGATTTCGAGCTGTTTTGAAACCGGCCTGCGACACCGTTGCCTTATAAAAGCTTGACCAGCGCGGCGATGACGGCGGCTTGTGCCAGAAGAAGACCGCCCACCCATTTCAGAATGTCGATTTTCACCTCCCCCAGTTTCGTTTCCAGGCGGAGTTCCGTTTCGCGAGTCTTTGCCTCCAGCCGCTGTTCCGTTTCGCGCAGACGGAGTTCCGTTTCGCGCAGCCGGAAATCGAGATATTCCTTGGTGACGAGTTCGGCGGTTGTCAGGGCTTCGGCCAGGGCTTCGGAGGTATCGGCCGCCTGCTTTTGCGCAAATCCCGCGGCTTCCAGCTTGCGCGCCAGTTTCAGGATATCGAAAGCGACGGCCACGGAGCACATCCTTCTTCCACGTTATTCCCACTTTCAGCATGGCGGCAAACCGTGGAAAAGTCAAGCGCGCCGCCAGGGCGCCGTTTCGGGAAATGATCAACAACGATGACACTCAATTGTGAGTACCAAAGCGCCACTCACAAACTTCCCCTAAACAAAAATAAAAATATGTGCATTCCATGAATGCCAGTGTTACGGTCATGACACTTCTATGGTAGTGTGCATGTGATGGTTTGTGCGATGGAAGGTTGGAAGGCGTGGCGATGCCGGGAGGAATCGGGGAGGAACGCGATCCGCGAACGGCACGCCAGGGCGGAAATACCATACAAAACATTCCGGAACGGGCAGAGTTCTTCAGAAATTCTCTTGATGAACGCTCCGGAAAAGGGAATGCATTGAAAGGAACAGAATGTTGCTGGCAATGACGACACGGGTTGAACAGAACGCGCGGCCCTTTTCTGGCAGGCGATGTGGCGCCGCCGAGTGGGGTCAAAAAAGAATGAACCGGTTTTCGCCAGTGCCCGGCCGGGCCACGGCCCGGCGACTCGCACTGAGTGCCCATCGACCAGGACGGAATTCCGTTCCCCGCGGGTGCGGCTCAGAGTACCGGAGTCGAGTCGTTCGATTCGATTTCGCGCACCGCGGATGATGCGGCTTTTTTCACATCATTGAAACACGACGGACACGACAGAGCGAAAGGGAACTTGAGTCATGGCTACTAAGAAAATCATCGGTCGCAATAGCAGTAATCTTTAATACGGTTGATGGAGGAGAGATCCTATCAACTATATGGAGTTCGTGGGCCAACGTACCCACAGATAATAGCCTGTGGACCGCGGCCGACACTGTGTCTGTCGTTGGCACGGTGGCCCAGCTGAGCGCGTCCGCCGATACTGGGGTGTTGCTTGGCACGTCCCTGGGGACGTCAACGAACAGCGTAAACATCACCAATATGCGGGCAAATGGCAATGTCGATTACGTCGTTGTCAAGGACACGCTGGGGAACATCAAAAGTGCAGCTGCGACATTAAAGACTTTGCTTGACTACTCCTCGTCTGGCGATACGTCTCTAAGGCTGCCGTCGTCCCTGGAAACAGCAAGCGGGGACGGACCGAATCTCATCATCGCCATCGACACCATCACCAACGCCGTCACCAACACGACAGACCTGAACGCGCTGGCGGGCACAGCGAGCGCCAACAGCTCTCTTCAATCGGCGGGAACAGTCAAGGCGGAAGTGCCGCTGTATGTCGTGGATAGCGGGGCGAATATCGCCGGCATCACCACGACCCAGCTGTCATCGCTTGCCAACGTCAAGGGCCTGATCCTCAGCGACACCACGTTGGGATCGGTCGCCCTCACCAAGGCGATTCTCGACAAGCTGCCGGTCCTCAACACCATGGGCGCGACGGCAACGCTGGCCCTGGTCGACACGAGCGCCAACGTCAAGGCCGTTCTCGGCGCGACAAGCGGCACGCTGGCCAACAACCTCGCCGCTTCCCCGATCACGGAGGTTGGGGTGTCGGACGGCAAGCTGACGATGTCGGCGACGGAGTTGGGGGCGCTGGGCGCCACACTGGCCAGCTATTCCATTAAAACCGGCACCTCGATCGTGCTCCAGGGCAGCTCCGACGACCTCAAGGCCATTCTGAATGGCACGAATACGGCGGCCAAAAGCAACCTGGATGCGCTCCTGGAGGACGGTGATACCGTCACCCTAAAGGTGACGGATGGCGCCGCCGCCCTGAAATGGGATCTGACGGCGGGCGCAACGGAAACACAAGGCATTCTCACCCTCCTGGGCCAGGTCGGGCTTGAGACGGGGACGACCACGGACATCAGGCTCAACGGCTCTGTCGCCACGATCAAGGCTCTGGTCACGGCGGTGGGTGATACGAATGCAACCTCTGCAACGAAGGCCCTGTGGACCGAGGTTGACTCCATCACCGTCACCGACACCTTCGCCAACCTCAATGGCGCCAAGGCCGACATTCGCCTGTGGCAGGGCGGCACGCACACCGGCACCACGGGCACTGCCGCCACCACGGACGCTGCCGCGAAGCCTGGCATGCTGAATAAGGTCACGGTCATCGCGACCGACCTTGACATTCCGGGAACGACAACCCTCACCACCGCCACGGCCCTTGGCGCGGCGCCTGCCACGGGGGAGACGGCCCAGAAGGCGGTTGATGTCTCTCTGCGCGGCACGGCCGAGATCCTGAACATCCTCGAGGCCCACGGGGCGAGCGTACTGCCTGCGGGTGTCAAGGGCGTGCGCCTGGAAGGCACGGGAGAGGTCACGGTGACCGCCGCCCTTCTTGCGGTGCTGCCGGTTGTTCAAAGGAAACGCGACCACCGTGGTGCTGGCCGATACGGGCGCCAACCTGAAAGCGCTCCTGACGGGGACAACTTTGGCGGACGGGGCGGCGCGGGCCAACCTGGCAACCCCCGATATCGCCACCCTGAAGCCCACCGACGGCGCGCTGAAGCTGACGCTGACGGTTGCTGAATATCTCGCCTACGTCACCAATCTGGGCATCGGCACCACCAACGCTAAAGCCCTTGCCGCGACGATCACCATCGCCGACACGTTTGGCAACATTCTCAACCAGGTGAACACCGACGCCACGAAGTTCGCGACCGCGACAACGATTTACGTGACCGACAGCTTTACTGTTTTGAACGGCGCAACGGATGTCAACGGGACGAGCGTCAACAACGCGACCATCCTTCGTAACTGGCAGGCCGGCACCGGGGCGCTCGCCCTGAAGGACAGGATCGTGGCTGTGGCCACGGATACCGGTGACTGGGTTACTACTGGAACGACCGACTGGACGAACGGGGCTACCCTCGCTGCCGATGACACGACCACCGGCGCCCTTGAGGCGGCGGCCGTGACCGGGCAGGCGCCCGTCAGACTTTACGTGCAAGCAACGGCCGAAACGATCCAAGCCGCCGTAACCGTGGGATATAACGTTGTCAATGGCGTGCAGGCCAAGGTTGATGGCTTCATCGTCACCGATGGCGGATCCCTCTCCTTCTCCAAGGCCGAGATCCTGAAATACTCCGACGGGGTCAAGAGCCTGGATCCGACACTCACGCCGGAGGTGACGGTGAGGGATACGGGCCTCCTCGCCACTGTCATCGCCGCCACCAGCGACGCCGCCACCAGCACCACCCCCGCTAAGGTCACCTTAGCCACACTCGCCAAGCGCGGGGTCACGACCCTGGACGACACGGGCATGACAGGCGGGACGAGCGCGACGACCCTGAAAATCACCCTGGCGCAGTCGAAGCTCCTTGTGGAAAAGGGCATCGGCTTTGCCGACGACACGGAAGTCTGGCTCAATATTTCGAATAACGACCTTAACAACACTGCCATCGCGACCCTTTTCTTCGCCGCGGGGATCGATCGTCTGGCGACGGACACGGGCGCGGAGCGTTCCTCCCTCACCCTGACGGCGGCGCGGTACAAGGAACTGACCGACAAGGGTCTGTCGTTCAACGAGGGTACCGGTACCTCGGTCGTCATCACGGCCGCCACGGTCGAGCAGATCGCAGGCATCAGCGCCGAGGCGTTGGCCGCGGTGGACCGGATCCAGAATACTGACACCAGCACGGGGTGGTGGGGCAGCAACGGCGGCACCACCAAGCTGACGGTGACTGTGGCGCAAGCGGCGGAATTGATCCGCATCGCCAACACTCCGCTGGATTCGAGTGGAAGTTGGGGACAGGGCCTGTGGACGGATGAATTCGTCATCAAAGACTCGGCGGCCAATCTGAAGGAGTTCTTCGGAATAGTTGCCAATAGCACCTCAGGCGAGGGAGCGGACACCCTCCTAAAATCTCTGTTCGACACCTGGAACACGGCGATTTCCTATGATCACGTGTCGTTCGCGGTGAATGATGGGGAAACGCTGAAGCTGAGCGTGGCCGAAGCCAAGAAACTCCTTTATCCCAGTTACACGGATGTCTATTCCAATCGTCTCATCACGTTCGACACTGACAGCAGTGTCATCGTTTCCGATGCCAATGATGTTATCCTCCGCGAGATCGCCAATAACGGGCGGATCGTCAAGGATTTGAAGAGCCATGGGGTGGACACGTTTGATTCCGCCAACTCCCCCGTCGTGGACCTGAAGATCGCCCACGCCAAGGCCCTGGCCGACGGCGGCATGAGCTTCAACACCACCACCACCAATCCCGCCGAGCGGGACCGGGTGTCCGTGGTCGCCACGGCGAGCGAGTTGAAGGCCCTGACTCTGACGGTGGTGAAAAAGCTGCTGGTGGCCGGGTACGAGAAGATCACGCTCTCCGACTCCATCATGAACCTGACGGTCTCCAACGTGCGCACCCTGTCGCAGAAGGTGGACGTGGGCAGCGGTGTATTGAAGTCTCTTTCCATCAATGCGACCGACAAGGTTGTTAACCTTGTTGATTCACCCATTAACGTTACCGGCCTCAAGGCTGCGGACCCCACCAAGAACGAGATTGGCGACGTCGCCAAGATGGTGACTCTCGGGATCAAAAAGATCGATGTCAGCGGCACCGGCAAGGTCACGATTTCAAGTGAGGTCGCGGCGGAACTGCTGGGCAAAATCAAGTTCAACACGAACGACGCGGTCACCCCGTCACCGTTGACTACGGCAGCGCTGCCTACACTGCCTTGAACGGCGGCGCCAGCACCTACGATACCACCAATCTGGGCGGCAGTTCCGTGAACTTCGCGGTGAAACTGTCGGCGGACGATATTACGACACTCAATCTCGGAGGTACGACGGCCTGGGACACCTTGGATAGGAAGGTCGCTATTCTGAAGGCCGCGACCGGCAGCACGCTGATGCTCTCGGTGGCCGCGGCGACGAAGTTCGAGGCAGGTACCTTCACGACACCGGACGTCCTGAAGATCAAGGACACCGCCGCGAACATACAGACGTTGCTGGCGAATCCGAATCTGGTCAAGGCGTTGATCAGTCCGGCCTCCACCTCCCCCTTGTCCACGAGCAGCACCCCCGGCGTCAAGTCGATCTGGGTTGATTCGGGCGAGGCACTGGGGCTGTCGGTCGCTGCGATCGGAACACTGTCTGCCACGCTGCTTACGAGTTTCGATATGGAGTTCGCGGCGATTGCGGCCTCGACCCTCATCAATGTGGAAGACACCGTCGCCAATCTGCAGACGCTTGATGGGACGACGCTCCCCTCTGTTGATACTTTGCGCATCCTCGGAGTCAGCTCCTTCGTGCTCAAGGATTCAGCGGCCAACATCAAGAACACATCGGCGGACGCCCTTGAAAACCTGGGGGTGGATCGGATCATTGTCGCGTTGAATGGGACTACGGGTAACGCCGAAAACCTGCCGGTGTCGGTGGGCCAGATGGCCGTGCTCATCAACTATGACATTTCCTTTGCGACCCCTGCGAGTTGTTCTGCGGGCACGATCGTTCTTACGGATACGCTTGCCAACGTGCTTGCCGCGCAGGATGTGCAGTTCAAATCCTTTGTGGCGACGACGACAACGAGCACGATGGTCATCGATCTGACCGATACGTCTCCCACCTTGAGCGCGAGCAAAGCCATCGCCCTCAAGGCCCTCGGCCTTTCCTTCCTTGCCGCCGATACCGTCACGATTACCCATGAGGGGCTGGAGAGTTTCCTGCCCGATACAAGCCTTGGTGGCACCATCTTCGCCGATCTGAAGGCCATGGGCATTGACGGCGTGAACTTTTCGGGTGCGACGGCTGTCACGTTGACGATTGCCCAGGTGCTGAACCTGCAAGCAACGCCTGTGGCTGGCGGCTTTGCGGTGACGGGTGCGGACAAGATCGTAATCGTCGATACACAAAATAACTTCAGTGCCTTGAGCGCGACAAACATCCAGAATCTGGGCACGGAGGCTGGTGTTACAACCGGCCTTGGGGTAATCTCCATCAGAGTCGTGGCCGATATCGCCACGTCGGGAGTCGCTGAGTCAGAGGCGGTTTTGACCTTGGCGCAGGCCGTGGCGATGGGAACCTATGGGATGGCGCCCGATGGGACCCAGGTTGGCTGGGTGCAGGATACGGCTTCAGCCCTCACGGGCTTGGCCGGCACCGATGTTGTGGCGAATCTGAAACTCGCCGGGGTCACCAAGCTGTCTGTCACTGGTGCTGATGATGCCTTCATCTCCTATACCACCGCTACCGCCCTGGCCGCCGCAACCGCCATCGCCAATACCGACATCACAGGGACGGGGAACGGAGGCAAGATCTGGGTGGCCGATACGGCGCTGGCTCTGCAGGCGTTGCATACCGGAAGTGCCCTCGCGGACCTCGACAGCGTGATCGCCAACGGCTACACCGATCTCGTGATCAAGGATAGCGAGGCTGTTCTGCAATTCCTGCTGAGCGGCAAGGATTACATCGACGCTCCTGATAGCCCTTCTACCGTTGTCCTCAGCGAGTTTGCCGCCAGTACTACTGGCTCCCTCCGTCTGGAAAGCACCACAGCCGTCACAGGCGGGACAACCATCACCCTCACTCCCGCGCAGGCGGGGGCGATGGTCGCCGGGCAGTTGACCACCAACGGCGTTTCCTTCGTCAGCAAAAGCACGCAGAAGGTCATCGTCGATGTAACGAACGTAGGTCTGACGGATGCCACGGACACTGATGATGTCACGAGCAGCACCACCTTCTGGTCAACCCAGGGGGTGACGCATGCCAAGTTCACGGCGGATGGGAATAGTGTGATCGCGCTCACCACGGACGGCATGCAGACCCTCATCGCCAATGGCATCAAGATCGAAAAGGGTACGACCGAAAAGGTGAAATTGACGGGGCGCGTCACTGAGTTGACAGCCTTTGCCGCGGCTGTAACGACGCTCAATACAAATTCGGACCCGGTCGATCTCGCGTTGTTCAACATCGATTCCGTCACGGTCACGGACAGCAACCCGGGTGACCCCCTGCTGTTGACCATCGCGGAGGTCGAGGCTTTCGCCAGGAACACGATCGTCCTCGATCCCACCCTGAACGTGACCGTATCGGTGGATTGGGCAGATTATACGCCGCCTACGCCTGATGGACAAACTCCCGCCTTGGGAGAACGGGCGAAGTTCAGCGACGTGCTCATCCTGAAGAAGCTCGCCGCCATCAACGTCGATCAGGTGGTCATCATCAATGCCGCGACCAACCCCGTCGCGTTCTCCGTGGCCCAGGCCAAGGCCATCCTGAGCAGCGGCATCGATGTGATGCTGGGGGTGGATGTCGCGGAGAATGCCGGTAGTGGTGACGGCGTGGCTGACATCGGCACTGACGGCACGCCGGACTCTTACACGGGAAACGGAAAAATAACCATTGCCGATATCGGCACGAGCATCGCCCTGTTGACGAAGGGGCAGATCGCGGCCCTGGCGGGGCTGGACATCACGAGCATCGATCTGACGGACGGAATAAACGGAGCCGGAACCGTCATCCTCGCGGCGGACCGCGCGGCGGCGATGGGGGCAAACGACATCACCTTCACGGACCCGGGTGATACCGTCACCGTGCGAGACACCTCCGCAGCCCTGGCGGCGCTGAGTGTGGCGCAGATTGCCAAAATTGCTAAAACGGGCGTCAAGGAACTTGATTCCCGCACCGATACGGCAACGGTCTCGGTAGCGCAGGCCCAGGCCATGATCATCAACGGCCTTTCCTATGAGGCCGACGATGTGGTGACCTTGACGGATACGGCGGCCCACCTGCAAAGCGGCCTGCCGCCTCGACCATATGGTGGACGGGGACGGGGCTATGGGAACGATCACCTTCTCGTCTGACGACTGGGGTGTTGACCTTGCCACCGCCGAAGCCGGGTTCATCACAATGAGTGGTACTCTCAGTGAGGTCACCGAGGCGAACGTGAAGAAGGCCATCCAAGACGGGGCGGTCAAGTTCTCCACGGGGCAACAGACGCGGGGACTGCTGGTCTTCAACGGAACGGATGCCGCGGGGGCTATCCTTTCTTCGGTCTACCTGCTGCGGGACGACAACTGGAACTTGCGGGTTGACACCGGTGAACTGATCCATGTGGCCGATGTCCACGGCACCCTCGCCGCCGAAAACTTCGCCATGAGTGCGGCGGGTCAGGAAGAAACCAGCCAGGAAGTGAGCCTGATCGAGAAGTCGTTCGGATCGGCGGCGGGGAGCGCCGCAATTTCCTCGAATGCGCCTCTGACATGGTGGGAGCGCATTAATATCACGGACGGCGGCGCCCCCGTCGCGATCACGGATTTCGCCACCGTGGGCGTGACCGGTCTGGCTACGGACCGTGCCGCCGTACTTGAGCGGGCGATTTCGGACTACCTGGAGATCTTCACGTCCCATGCTCCCGGAACCGATGACAGGGCTGGTTTGCTGTTCCGCTATGAGACGAACACGGCAACCAACTACACTCTGTTCGTCGATGACGGAGATGGAATCTCTGAGGCGCCAGGGACAACCGGCGATGTGCGGGTTGATTTCTCGGCGGAAAGCTTTATCGACTCGCCGTGGAGTCTCCTTGATCAGGGCAACCTTACAAACTTGAAATCGGATGTGCGTATGGTGACGGGCAAGCACGACGATGGCACAACCATCGACGTCGGCTTTGCCGCCATCGTCTCAACCGGCGGGTTCACGATCCCATGGGATGGCACTGGCGGTTCCTGGACCTTGACGGGGGGGAGCGATTAGAACGCTGCGGCCAGCAGCTGGACCAAGGGGACAACCGCACCCACCACCGAGACGGCTCACGGCAACACCATCCGGTTCGACGCCCCGAACGGCATGGAAGCGTCGGTGAAGGAAGTCGTCGGTTTCTATTGGAACCAGTACGACAACAGCGACAATGGAACGCTGGACAATCCAAACACGTCGGAGGTGGAAACTGCACTGAGTGACGATATCGACACCGACACCATTGATGAACGGTTTGCGTTGTCTGGGTTGGCGGATGACGGTGGCACGACGGACATCGATGAGCGGTACGTGTCGAAGTTGGCACAGGATGCTACGTTCATGGCCGATAATGTCTCCGGCACCAACATTGATGAGAGTCTGTATGCGTTGGCCGTGCCCCGGTCCGTTTCCGACCACCTGGCAATCTCCGGTCAGCAAGCCCCCACACTGAAGTGGCTGGATGCTGCAACCGTGAACGGTTTCGGGGCGATCAACGATTTCGATGACATCCTGCTGGCCTTGGAGGGCTACTTGAAAGTCACCCCGTCGTCGGCGGTGGCGGCGGAGTTCGCGATCGGGACTGATACCTCGACCTACATCTGGATCGACAGCAACGGCAATGGCGAGGCAACGACCAAGACGGAAGGCGCCCGTATCGCCGGTCAGCCGATCACGATTGTCACCGAAGCGGATGCGGGGGATCTCTACATCAAGCTGGTGGGAGTCAGTGGGATCGACGAAAATGTCAATCACCACCTGTTCATCTCGGGCTAAGGCGTATCCTTGACGAAAGAAGTGTGGGGGAGGCGTCACTTCCCCCACGTTCTGGTCAAACCAAAACGACTGGTCAAACACCAACGGGGGAAGGCTCAAGCCTTCCCCCGTTTTTATTGAACTGTGACGTGATCCCTTAAAACTTCTCCAGGAATGGGTAGCATCCATTGAGGTGAGGAGACGGACGATGAGGGCAAGCGGATTGGACCGTGCCAGGATTGTCAGAGGCCACTTTGATGGGGTTATACCTATGAGGATTGATCAGAAGTCATGGGTCCATTGGCGCAGTCTGAGGGAGATGATGCGCCGAGGCTGATCTGCAAGTTTGTTCCAGGTGTGGCAGCAATGATCGACGCTGTCGTCGTATGATTTGAAGATGCGGTTGGCGATCCCGTTCTAGCGCCTGAACTGCCAGACATTCTCGATTAGGTTGAGTTCGGGGCATGGGGGCGGCAGCGGCATGAGCGTGCTGTTTGGCGGGTCGATCAGAGCCGAGGGGGAGGTAGACGAGGGTGTAGGTCTGGTCACCGATCTCCGTCTTCATCATGACAACGGAGGTGCGAAGAACCTCATTCCGCTTGATGCGGTTATACTGACTGCCCCCCATCAGCTTGAGCGCGTCGCAGATCGGACGGATGGCGACGAAGGGCTGCCCCTCGTGCATCACGACGGGGATAGCGATGCCGGCAAATTCGACAGAGACGATGGAGTCCGGGCGCATAGCGCCGATGGGGAGAGCGGTCATGGCATGCTCCATAGTTTTGAACCTTGCCTGCCGCATGCCTTTCCAAGGGCATGGCGACAGGCGCACAGGGGTTGGAAAACCCGTACTATGGAAACGGGCACACCATTTCTGGTGTCCCCCATGCGCCTGTCATAGGAAAACCGCACTCGAAATGGCACGGCCTTGGCGCCACAGCGTTCGGGGTTCTCACACCCCGGGAGCCTCTATCGAGACTCCACCCCCGACGCTATGCGCCCCGTTCCGCGCGGTCAAGAGGAATGCGCGCGCCTTGACTCCCCGGCCTGCCGTGCCCATGGTGAGGGGAGAGCCGATCGAAAGGATTTCCCCATGGCTACCGCCGTTGCCTTCGACACGTTGAAACTGGCGCGCAAACTGGAAGCCGCCGGCTTCGAACATCAGCAGGCCGCTGATGTCTCCGAAGCCATGGCCGAAGCATTCGCCATCGCCGAAGTCGCCACCAAGGCCGACATCGAGCGTCTGGCCGCGGCAAATAAGGCCGACATCCGCGAGGCCCAGGCGGCAACCATGGCCGCCATCCGCGAGGCCCAGGCCGCAACCATGGCCGCCATCAGCGAAGTCAAGACCGCAACCATGGCCGCCATCGCCGAAGTCAAGACTGCCTTGCGCGAATCGGAACATCGGCAGGCCGCCGAGAACGTCGCGATGCGGTCTGCCTTGCGCGAATCGGAACAGCGGCAAATTGCCGAGAACGCCACGATGCGGGCGGAGATGAAGGCCGAAAATACCACGATGCGGGCGGAAGCCAAGGCGATGGAATTGCGCATGACGATCAAGCTGGGCAGCCTGATCGCCGCGGGCGTCGCCGTTCTGGCGGCCATGAAGTTCTTCGGGCATTGAAAGCGCGGTCATGCCCCCTCTCCCTGATTCAGGGGCAGCAGGGTCACGCGCATGGCGGAGGGCCATGCCGCTCATCCATATCGGCTTGCGGGGGATG
>WOUV01000041.1 GCA_009773045.1 Rhodospirillaceae bacterium
ACGATCCGGCGCCGGATCACGCCGTGGCGGCGGTCGATGGAGATGTGCGCCTTGTAGCCGAAAGTCGGAATGGCTATGTCGATCCGGGGCGTTCCGTCGACGGCCTGACATCGGGGGAAGTCGTTGACACGCCTTCGGAAACAAACCACATGATGTCTATGGGACCTGATCGTGATCGATCAAGGTTCCTCTCAATCGCCGGGCGGCCACCCTCGCCTTGGATTTCATGCTTTTCAGCGCGCGTCGCCACGCACGTCAGGGGGTCGCTTTATGGTGAATTCACCCAAGTGGCATGAAGATTCTCCAGCCACGGAATATCAAGCAGGAGGTATGATGTATAACAAATGAAAAATAAATTCTTGAAACTGTGGTATACTTACAGAGAAAAGGTGATCCCTTCCATTCATCACACAGGGACATACACTTTATATCTGTATCATGACCGGGAAGGAAGATTTGATTATGAGAGATATAAAAAGCTACAGATCAGCGGCAACCAGAAAAAACTGCACATGGTCTGGGCACTGGAGGAAAATGTCCGCTACCTTGCGGAATGGATCAGAAAAAACGTCGGCTCTCCCCGATTCGGACTCTGCCATGGAACGCGTCGGGGTGTTGAACAATCATGGTTCCGTGATGCCCTGAACTGTGATGTCATCGGCACGGAAATATCGGATACGGCAACGAACTTCCCGCATACAATCCGGTGGGATTTTCATGAAATCAAGGAAGAATGGCGTAGCGCCTGTGATTTCGTCTATTCCAACGCCTTCGATCACACCTATGATCCTAAAAAATGTATCACCGCCTGGATGGCCTGTCTCAAACCCCAAGGGGTCTGCATCATTGAACACAGCTCTTCGCGGGGCTATGGCGCCACGACGGCAATCGATCCCTTTGGGGTGAACGCAGAACTGCTGCCCTGGCTGATCCTGAAATGGTCGGAAGGACGTTTCGCCGTCACCACGGTGCTTGATGCGCCCCAGCACAGGCCGGGACGGCATATCAGTTTTTTCATCATCCGGCACACTCCCCTGCCCTGAAGAGACGTAGCGCTCCCCCAAAGAGTCCTATCTGGTTTAAAACAGGTAAATTATATACAAAATTAAACAGAAGGAATCCACGCCGTGACCCGGAAACATCCCTACACCCTGCACAGCACGACACCCGCCGCTCTTGCGAAAATGCGGTCCCATGAATCCCCCTATGAGACCGATGTCATGGGTTTACCGATTCTTGTCCTGCCTGGTGTATGGTCCCCCGCCTATGACTGGTCTGGCCGCTTTCATGTCGAGAACCTGCCCGATGTCACGGGACGGGCCTGTCTGGAAATCGGCTGTGGAACGGGTGTCATTTCCGTTTTCACCGCGCGGGCCGGAGCCGCGCACATGGTAGCCGTGGATATTAATACGCAGGCCGTCGAAAATACCCGTATCAATTTCGGACGTTTTGGCATTCTCAACGGAGAAACGTTTCTTTCAGAGGATTTTACCAACGTACACGGCACATTCGATGTCATCATGTGGAATGCACCGTATCATGGCAGCCGGCCGACGGATATCCTTGAACATGGCTGCACCGATGAAAACTACCACAACGTCCGCACCTTCTTCCAAAAGGCTCCCCGTTACGTACGCCCTGCGGGAACGGTCGTGTTCGGCTTTTCCGATGCCGGCGATGTCCCCTTGATCGAGGGCTGGATAGCGGAAAATGGCTTCCACATTCAACGCAAACTCAGCGACTGGCGGGAAGGATATAATTGCATGCTGTTTTTTCTGACACGATAACCAGGAAACTCAGAAGTGTGTGTGGGGGGGGGGAGATGGAGGACAAGCCCCCATCGCCTGTCATCCCTCGCACGGCGTGCCCCCCACACACCTGTGAGAGTCTCTCCTTTGAGGTCATCCTCTCATGCCACTCGTCAGGCAGCCTCTTCCTTCACCAACACGGGGCCTGAATCCTGTCCCTTCACACTGGGGCCAGTTCAATGACCGCCATGGGCGCCTGATCTCCATAACGGAAACCGGCCTTCAGCACCCGCGTATACCCCCCGAGACGGCTCTTGTAACGCTCCGCCAACTCATCAAACAGTTTATCGACAACCGCCGCATCATGCAGTTGAGCCAGAACTTGGCGCCGGGCATGCAGCCCTCCCCGCTTGCCAAGGGTGATCAAACGTTCCGCGAGGGGGCGCAAATCCTTCGCCTTGGGCAGAGTGGTTTGAATCTGTTCATGCTTCAGCAACGCCGCCGTCAGATTGGCAAACATTGCCTTGCGATGACTTGATGTACGATTGAACTTGCGCCCATGTTTCCCATGCCGCATGGCGACCTTCCTTCCCTCGTCAGTACGGTTCTTCCAATTTCTTGGCCAGTTCCTCGATGTTTTCCGGCGGCCAGTTCGACACTTCCATCCCGAGGTGCAATCCCATTTGGGACAACACTTCCTTGATTTCATTCAAGGACTTCCGACCGAAGTTCGGTGTGCGCAGCATTTCGGCCTCCGTTTTCTGAACCAGATCGCCGATATAGATGATGTTGTCGTTCTTCAGACAGTTGGCCGAGCGGACCGACAGTTCAAGCTCATCCACCTTGCGCAGGAGGCTCTTGCTGAAGGGCAAATCATCCCGCCGTTCTTCCTCGAACGCCAATTGTGGCTCTTCGAAGTTGATGAAAAGCTGCAATTGGTCCTGAAGGATGCGTGCCGCAAGGGCCACGGCATTTTCCGGTGAGACGGCGCCGTTGGTTTCGACCGCCAGGGACAACTTATCGTAATCCGTCACCTGTCCGACGCGGGTATTATCCACCTTATAGGACACCTTGCGCACGGGGCTGAAGATCGCATCCACGGGGATCAAACCGATGGGGGAGTCTTCGGAGCGATTCTGGCTGGCCGGCACATACCCCTTTCCCGTGCTGGCGGTCAGTTCCATCACCAGCGTTGCGCCCTGATCAAGCGTGCAAATGACAAGATCAGGATTCATGATTTCGATATCCGGACCGGTTTGAATCATGCGCGCCATAACCTCCCCGGGTCCGGTCGCGCTTAACGTCATACGCCGCGGACCATCGATATGCATCCGCAACGCCAGCATCTTAATATTGAGAATGATATCCGTTACATCCTCGCGCACACCGGGAAGTGATGAAAATTCATGCAGCACACTCTCAATCTGGATCGCAGTCACGGCTGCGCCTTGCAGGGATGACAGCAAAATCCGCCGCAATGCATTGCCGAGCGTCATGCCGAACCCGCGTTCCAGGGGTTCTGCCACGATCGTTGCCAGCCGTGCCGAATCGACACCGGCATCAACATTCAACTTGTTGGGCTTGATCAATTCTTGCCAATTTTTCTGAATGAGTGGGGCCATGTTCTTATCCCAGGTGATAACCGCCCTGCCCGCATCAACCGCCGGCTTTTTCTACCCCGGCATGACACGGCCACGTTTACACCCGACGGCGTTTGCGTGGCCGGCAACCATTATGCGGAATGGGGGTGACATCGCGGATCGATGAAATGGTAAAGCCGACGGTCTGCAAGGCGCGCAAGGCCGATTCCCGACCCGATCCCGGTCCTTTGACCAACACATCCAACACTTTTACGCCATGTTCCTGGGCTTTGCGGCCAGCGTCTTCGGCAGCCACCTGCGCGGCATAGGGGGTCGATTTGCGCGATCCCTTAAAACCCTGCGATCCAGCCGATGACCACGCAACGGCATTGCCCTGCACATCGGTAATCGTGACCTTGGTGTTATTGAAGGACGCGCTGACATGGGCAATTCCGGAAGTTATGTTCTTGCGTTCCCGTTTGCGCGTCTTCTGTACTGGCTTAGCCATAGTATCCCTTGTTTTCTGCCTTTTGGGTTTGCCTTGGGACCAGCGAAACTCGCCCATATCGCGCCGCTTCCAAAAAAGGAAAGCATACTGACACAGGGCATTCGTTACGCTGTTTTATACGCTATTTCGTGACTTTTTTCTTACCGGCAATGGCCTTAGCCGGCCCTTTGCGGGTGCGGGCATTCGTGTGCGTTCTTTGTCCGTGGACTGGCAGCCCCCGACGATGGCGCAATCCCCTATAGCAGCCCAGGTCCATCAACCGCTTGATGTTCATCGCCACTTCACGACGCAGATCCCCTTCGACCTTGTATTCCCGGTCGATCAGTTCCCGGATGCGCAGAATCTCATCATCGGTCAACTGGTTGACCCGGCGACTGTCGGCGATACCAACTTTCCGACAGATATCGGTCGCCATGACCCGCCCGATGCCATAGATATATGTCAAACCGATGACCACACGTTTGTTAGTCGGGATATTCACCCCAGCAATACGCGCCAAAGTTCATTCTCCTTCAACACAGAATTCTTCAAGCCAAGTGCGCATCCACACCCCTCCCCTGCCCTTCTGTCATCAAAGACAAAGGCAATACAGTATAAGGCCCCTGACGCCTGAGTCAAGAACGTTATACCTTTGAGCCTCGATCGCGACGACTCCCCTCAAGCGCCGGCCCCCTTCGCTTTTGCGCTATGCCATCACCCTCGTCCTCAGCGCATGCCAAGGCTTACGCCGGGGGTATTACGCGGCCAAAGCTTTTTCAAGCTGCTTCGTAACATCGTCGATGGATACTGTTCCGTCAATGACTTTCAGCACTCCCTTTTTTTCATAATAGGGAAGCAGCGGTGCTGTCTGGGCATGATAAGCCAACAAATTCCGTTCCCCCACAAGAATCGCACTGCCCCTCAACCGTGGGCTTCTGAAACAGGTCATGGTAGCCCGCGCCACACTTGGCACAGGCAAAGCGTCCGGTAATGCGCTGCACCAGCATCGCATCGGGCACGCGCACCTCGATGACCCTGTCGAGAGTCAACTGGCGTTCCGCAAGCAATCGATCCAGGGCCTCCGCCTGGGGGACCGTGCGGGGAAAACCGTCAAGAATGAAACCATTCGCGCAATCACCTTCATGGATTCGATCGGCGATGATCCGAATCACAATGTCGTCGGAAACAAGCCCACCAGATTCCATCACCGCTTTGGCTTCGAGACCAACCGGCGTCCCGGCTTTCACCGCGGCGCGCAGCATGTCACCGGTTGAAAGCTGTACGATACCATATTTGTCTTGCAGCAGCTTCGCCTGGGTCCCCTTCCCGCCCCCGGGCGGACCCATAAGAATGATGCGTACACCTTTCATCCACGTTTCCCCCTTAGTTTGGCCCGCTTGATCAGTCCTTCATACTGATGGGCCAGAAGATGTGACTGAACCTGGGCCACCGTATCCATCGTGACCGTGACCACGATCAAAAGGCTAGTACCACCAAAGTAAAACGGCACAGCCCAATGGGATATCAGAATCTCCGGCAATACACTCAAAACGACCAGATAGAGTGCGCCTCCCACCGTCAGACGGGTCAGCACATAATCAAGGTAATCGGCCGTATTCCGTCCTGGACGGATACCGGGCACGAAGCCACCATATTTTTTCAGGTTATCCGCGGTTTCTGACGGATTGAACACGACCGCCGTATAAAAAAAGGCAAAAAAGGCAATCAGAACAGCATACAATCCCAGATACAAGGGCTGCCCGTGCCCCAGCAAAGCGGTCACGGCGGTCAGCCATTCCGGCCCCTGCCCAGCGGAAAAACTCGCAACCGTGATCGGCAGAAGAAGAATCGAGCTGGCAAAAATCGGAGGAATCACGCCCGACGCATTGACCTTGAGCGGCAGATGCGTGCTTTCCCCCCCATAAACCCGCGATCCTTGCTGACGCTTTGGATACTGTACCAGAATACGCCGCTGGGCGCGCTCAACCAACACGATCAGCGTCACCACCACCACGGCCATCACCAGAAGCCCGACGATCACCAGCACCGACAGGGCGCCTGTGCGTCCCAACTCCAGAGTCGCCACAAGGGCCTGGGGCAGATTGGCGACGATGCCGGAAAAGATGATCAGCGATATTCCATTTCCGACTCCGCGTGCAGTGATCTGCTCGCCAAGCCACATCAGAAACATCGTTCCTCCGACAAGCGTCACCACGGCAGCGAAACGAAACTCGAAACTGCCCCACAGCACCGCCGAACCGGCGCTCGATGTCATGCCTTCAAGACCGGCGGCGATGCCATAGGCCTGCAACGCGGCGATCAGAACGGTCAGAGAGCGGGTGTACTGATTGATTTTTTTCCGTCCTGCCTCCCCTTCCTTCTTCAGAACTTCAAGGGTTGGCGAGACGGTCGTCATCAACTGCATGATGATGGAGGCGGAAATGTACGGCATGATGTTCAAGGCGAAAATCGTCATCCGCGACAAGGCACCGCCCGCCAGCATGTCGAACATGCCAAGAATGCCCCCGGCGTTCTGCCGGAAAATGTCTTGCAGAACATGAGCATCGATCCCCGGCAAGGGAATATACGTTCCCAGCCGATAAACGATCAGCGCCCCCAACGTGAACCACAAACGCTTCTTGAGTTCCGTCGCCTTCGCGAAGACACCAAGATTGAGATTGGCCGCAAGCTGTTCGGCGGCGGATGGCATGCCGTTCAGACCTTTCGCTTGATCGTTGTGCCCTGGGCTAGACCGGAGGCGTTTCCGCGCCGATCACGGTCACGCGCCCGCCAGCCTTGGTGACGGCATCAATCGCCGTCCGCGAAGCGCCGTGGACTTCGATCACCAGCCCCGCCTTCAATTCCCCCTTCGCCAGCAGCCGCACACCATCCCGTCGGTGAGTGATCACCCCTCCCGCCACCAGGGTATCGGCCGTTACCGGAATCGCCGGGTCGATCGTGCCGGCATCTACGGCGTCTTGCAACCGCCCTATGTTCACAACGACAAACCGCCGCCGGAAGATGTTGTTGAAACCACGTTTCGGCAGACGCCGGTAGATCGGCATCTGGCCTCCCTCAAACCCGTTGATGGCAACCCCGGTTCGGGCTGTTTGCCCTTTACCGCCGCGCCCACAGGTCTTGCCTTTCCCCGAGCCGATGCCCCGACCAACGCGCACCCGGGCTGTGGTCGCCCCTTTATTGTCTCGCAGTTCGTTGAGTTTCATTGCCTTACCCAATCTTTTTCATCCACGCTCTCAAAAAATAGGGTGCGCGAAGACCCCGTGCTCTCTCTGCAACGTTGCGTTTCAGGCCGATGCTTCCGACACCACCGACTCGGCCACCACCAGGTGGGCCACCTTGTCGATCATCCCGCGGATGGCCGGGGTATCTTCCAACACCCGGCTACGGCCAATTTTGTTCAGTCCAAGCCCTTTCAAGGTGGCGATCTGGTCTTTCTTGCGCCCGGCGCCACTGCGGATTTGAATCACCTTGATTGACGACATCGCTCTCGCCTCCTATTCCCGTACCGCAGCCCCGTCCCGTCGACCAATGATTTCGCCTACTTTTTTATTGCGTTTGGCCGCCACCGCCCGTGGGCTCATCAGCATCTGCAAAGCGCCGAAGGTCGCCTTGACCATGTTATGGGGATTGGTGGTGCCGATACATTTGGCGACCACGTCTTGTACCCCCATCGTTTCGAACACCGCCCGCATTGGCCCGCCGGCGATGATGCCGGTTCCCGACGGCGCGGCCCGCAAAATGACCCATCCGGCACCAAAGTGGCCGCGAACATCATGATGCAGAGTCCGCCCTTCCCGCAACGGAACCCGAATCATTTCTCGTTTGGCTTGATCCGTAGCCTTGCGAATGGCTTCCGGGACCTCTCGCGCCTTGCCCGATCCGAAACCGACCCGGCCTTTGGCATCGCCCACGACCACGAGGGCAGCAAAAGAGAACCGCCGGCCCCCTTTCACCACCTTGGCAACACGGTTGATATGCACCAGCTTATCGACGAATTCTTCCTCACGTTCGCGTTCCCGTTCGCGATCGCGTCCCCCCCGTGAGGGGCGCTCGCGCTCGCCTCCTGGTTGCCGTGCCATGCCTTCCAATCCCTTCAGATCAACGAGAAACCACTTTTCTGGCAAGGGAGGCACGCCTCCCACACGCATTCCACTTTCTTATCAGAAAGCCAATCCACCATCCCGTGCCGCATCGGCAAGGGCCTGAATGCGTCCATGGTATAGAAATCCGCCCCGATCGAACACGACTTCTTTGATGCCTGCCGCCAGGGCACGATGGGCAATCAAGGTCCCCACGGCGGCGGCGGCGGCTTTATCGGCGCCGGTTTTCAGTTGTGCCTGCAACTCCTGATCAAGTGTCGACGCCGCCGCCAGCGTCCGTCCGGCGTTGTCATCAATCACTTGCGCATAAATATGGCGGCTACTCCGATGAACGGACAAACGCAACCGACCCCCGCTTTTGTGTTTCAGATTGAAGCGGGTACGCTGCCGGCGCTGTTCAAAAATATCCCTTGCGGTTTTCATACGATCAAGACCCTTGAATACGAAGAGACGAAATTCCTTCCCCCCTCCTTCGCGATGCCCGATACCCTTGAACTTTGATCGTAACAGATCAAAGCTCTCCCTTATGCGCCGTATACCCTGGCTTCTACACCATTTTCGGCACACCGTCGCGGCAAACTCTTGAGCGTAGACCACGATCTACGTTCAAAGACATTACTTCTTTTTGCCTTCCTTGCGCAGGATCCGTTCGTTGGCGTATTTGATCCCCTTGCCTTTATACGGCTCGGGCGGACGATATGAACGGATTTCCGCCGCCACCTGACCGACACGCTCTTTCGATGGCCCGCCAATGGCAATCGCCGTTGGCGAATCGCAGCGGATGACCACATCATCAGGAATCGGGTAGACGACATCGTGTGAGAATCCCAGCGCTAGATTAAGGACTTTTCCCTGCACTGCCGCCTTGTATCCCACCCCCACGATGTCGAGCCGTTTTGCAAAGCCCTGATTCACGCCAAGAACCATATTGCGAATATTGGCCCGTGTTGTACCCCACATGGCGCGGGCGAACTTATCCGTGCCCCGGGGCTTGACCCAAACCTTGTCCTCCTCCAGACTCACGTCCACTTCTGGAACGAGGGGGAGTGACAACACGCCCTGCTTTCCATGGGCCGTAACCTTGCCTTCCTTGATCGCAACAGTGACCCCATTGGGCACCATCACGGGATATTTGCCAACGCGCGACATCGGGCTTTCCTCTCAGAACACCTGACACAAAATCTCGCCCCCCACATTGGCCTGGCGGGCTTCGTGGTCGGACATCACTCCCTGGGGAGTTGATAGGATACTGATTCCAAGGCCATTATAAACTTTCTGCAGTTCTACAATCTTCGAATAAACGCGACGGCCTGGTTTGGAGATCCGTTCGATTTCGCGAATGACCGGCTCTCCTTCAGCATATTTTAGATCAATACGTATTTCATCGACACCCTTGCGCACGCTATTGCGTTCATAGCCACGGATGTAGCCTTCGCGTTTCAGAACATTAAGGACATTTTCGCGTAGCTTCGAAGCGGGCGTCAGCACACTTGACTTGTGCGCCCGCTGGCCGTTGCGAATGCGGGAGAGCATGTCACCCAAAGGATCGGAAAAGGCCATGGCGTCCCCCTTACCAGCTCGACTTGACCATGCCGGGAATCTGGCCTTTCGATGCCAGCTCACGCAGCACGACCCGGCCCAGCTTGAATTTTCTATACGTACCGCGCGGACGCCCCGTGATCACGCACCGATTGCGCACCCGCCCCACGGCGCCGTTACGCGCCATGGTAGCCAGTTTCAGCATGGCGGCGAAACGCTCCTCCAACGAGACTGTGCGATCCATCACAACCGTCTTGAATCGCTTCCGTCGTGTCGCCTGCTGTTTGGCCAAACGTTCACGTTTTTTGTTGCGTTCGACGGCACTGGTTTTTGCCATGCGAATTCTCCGTACCTCAACCTTGGAACGGCATGTCGAAACCGGCGAGCAGGGCTTTTGCCTCCTCGTCCGTTCGCGCCGTCGTGCAAATGGTGATATCCATCCCCCGAATGGAGTCTACCTTATCGTAGTTGATTTCTGGAAACACCAATTGCTCCTTCAATCCCATGGAAAAATTGCCCTGACCATCGAAACTCTTCCCCGAAACGCCGCGAAAATCGCGGACCCGCGGCAAGGCTATGGTGATCAACCGATCCAGAAATTCATACATCCGTTCTTTACGCAAGGTAACCTTACATCCGATCACCATCCCCTGCCGCAATTTGAAGGTGGAGATGGATTTTTTTGCTTTCGTCACGACCGGCTTTTGACCGGCGATCGCCGTCAGATCTGCCACCGCTGCCTCGATCTTTTTTGAATCCTGGACGGCTTCGCCGACTCCAAGATTGATGACGATCTTGTCGAGCCGTGGCACGGCCATCATGTTCTGGTAGCCAAAACGCTTGACGATGGTCGGTTTTACAACCGTTTCATAATGTTCCCGCAACCGAGCCATGGGGACCTTCCTATTTGTCGATCACTTCGCCCGAGCGCAAGGCCATGCGCACCTTGCGTCCATCTTCCAAGGTTTTGAATCCCACCCGGGTCGGCCTGTCGGTTTTGGGGTCGATATGCGCAACATTTGAAACGTGAATCGGTGCCTCTTTTTCAAAGATACCGCCTTCCTGTTGCGGTGTCTGGCGCTGATGGCGCTTGACCACGTTCACGCCCTGCACGATGACACGGTTTTCCTTCGGCAAGGATTTCAAAACCTCACCACGCTTACCCCGGTCCCGACCCGTGACAACGACGACCCGATCCCCTTTCCTGATCTTCAGCTTGACCATCACAACACCTCCGGGGCCAACGATATGATTTTCATATACTTGCGGGCCCTCAGCTCGCGCACCACCGGACCAAAGATGCGCGTTCCAATCGGTTCCCCCTGCTTGTTGATCAAGACGGCGGCATTGCGATCAAAACGGATGGCGCTGCCATCGGGACGCCGGATTTCTTTGGCGGTCCGGACGATTACCGCCCGATGAATATCGCCTTTTTTCACCCGTCCGCGTGGAATGGCTTCCTTGACCGACACGACGATCACGTCGCCGGCCGTCGCCGTCTTGCGCTTCGAGCCGCCCAACACCTTGATGCACATGACCCGACGGGCACCGGAATTATCCGCCACGTCAAGGTTGGTTTGCATCTGGATCATGGCTCTTCTTCCCTGTTTTCCTGCGTGTGTCCCTGCGCCCCAAGAGCGCGTCCTTTAGGATTGCGTGGACAGCGCTTCCTCTGTCATGACTTCCCAGCTTTTGGTCCGGGACAACGGACGGCACTCCTGAATCTGCACCACATCCCCCACCTTGAACCGATTCAGTTCATCGTGCGCATGGTATTTCTTGGACCGCTGAATAAACTTTTTGTACACAGGATGCATGACGCGACGTTCGACCCTGACCACCACGGTCTTGTCCATCTTGTCGCTGACTACCACCCCTTGCAGTATCCGCCTCGGCATTTTACGACTGCTCCTGTGACGTCTTAAGGGCACGTTCCCCCAGTATCGTCTTCACGCGGGCGATTTCCCGCCGCACCTGCCTGACCCTGGCCGTGTTTCCAAGCTGCCCGCTCGCCCTTTGGAAGCGAAGATTGAACTGTTCCTTCTTCAAACTCAAAAGCTGCGTCTTAAGTTCATCGATCGTCCGGGCACGAGTCTTATCCGCTGCGGTCATGGTTTATACTTCTCCGGGCAAACGCGCTACAAATCTAGTTTTGATCGGCAGTTTGGCCGCTGCAAGGGTAAAGGCCGTACGGGCAATGTCTTCCGCCACGCCGTCAATCTCAAACAGAATCCGGCCTGGCTTCACGCGGCACACCCAATACTCGGGCGATCCCTTGCCCGATCCCATGCGCACCTCGGCTGGCTTGATGGAAACCGGGACGTCTGGGAAGACTCGAATCCACACCCGCCCTTGTCGTTTCATCTGTCGCGTGATCGTGCGCCGCGCCGCCTCGATCTGACGTGCCGTGATCCGTTCCGGTTCCAGCGCTTTCAGACCATAGGCGCCAAAATTCAAACAACTGCCGCCCTTGGTCATACCGTGAATGCGGCCCTTATGCTGTTTGCGGAACCGTGTCCGCTTCGGACTGAGCATGATCGTTACCCCAAAAGCCTAGCGGCTTGCCTGCTGTTGTTGTTCAGCCAATCGCTTGTCCTGAGCCATCGGGTCATGGACCATGATTTCGCCTTTGAAAACCCACACCTTGACACCGCACGTTCCATAGGTCGTTTTCGCCGTGGCAACACCATAATCCACATCGGCCCGCAATGTGTGCAACGGCACGCGCCCCTCGCGATACCATTCGGTCCGGGCGATTTCCGCCCCCCCCAACCGACCGGAACAATTGATGCGAATCCCTTGCGCGCCCAAACGCATGGCAGACTGCACGGCCCGCTTCATGGCGCGACGAAAGGCCACCCGCCGTTCAAGCTGTTGGGCGATATTTTCCGCCACCAGTTGGGCATCAAGTTCCGGCTTGCGGATCTCGACGATGTTCAGGTGAACATCCCCCCCCGTCATGCGTTGCAGATCCTTGCGCAGGACCTCGATATCCTGTCCCTTCTTACCAATCACCACGCCGGGCCGGGCCGTATGGATAGTAATGCGTGCTTTTTTTGCCGGGCGTTCGATAACGATTCTCGAAACGCTAGCCTGCGCCAACTTTCTTTTCAGGTGTTCGCGAATATGCAAATCCCTGTGCAACAGATCGGCGTAATCATCATCGGCAAACCAGCGTGAATCCCACGTCCGGTTGATGCCAAGGCGCAAACTAATCGGATTGACTTTCTGGCCCATCAATCGCTCTCCTTGTGTTCGCGCACAACAATCGTCAGATGACTGAATGGTTTTCGTATCTGGCCAACGCGGCTGCGTGCTCGAGGCTGCCATCGTTTCAACACCAGACCCTTCCCCACATATGCTTCGGCCACATACAGCCGGTCGATATCAAGATGATGGTTGTTCTCCGCGTTAGCGATGGCCGATTGCAGCACTTGCCGCACCGTGACCGCCACCCGCCGTGGCGAGAACAGGAGTTGCGCCAAGGCACCTTCAGCCGTCAAACCGCGGATCGATGCCGCCACAAGATTCAGCTTGCGCGGGCTTATCCGTATGGCCCCTCCCACGGCCTGAGCCACGGTATCGTCACGTTGACGCAAAGCAGAGATCTTGCCCATGTCACTTCCTTTTTGCCTTTTTGTCTGCGGCATGCCCATGGAAGGTACGAGTTGGTGAAAATTCCCCAAACTTGTGACCGATCATGTTCTCGGTCACCAGCACCGGAATGAATTTCTGTCCGTTATGGACACCAAACGTCAATCCCACGAACTGCGGCAGGATGGTCGATCGGCGCGACCACATCTTGATGATTTCATTGCGCCCGGATTCCCGCACCCTGTCGGCCTTCTTCAGCAGATAGCCGTCGACAAACGGGCCCTTCCATACCGAACGAGCCACAACCACCCTCCTTCCTGCCTCTCAAACCTCAAGCCTTTTTATGCCGACGCCGCATGATCAGCGGATCAGTTCGTTTATTGTTCCGAGTCCGCTTACCTTTGGTCGGCACACCCCACGGCGTAACCGGATGACGCCCCCCCGAGGTCCGGCCTTCGCCGCCACCATGGGGATGGTCCACCGGGTTCATCGCAACACCTCGCACCGTAGGCCGCACCCCCAGCCATCGGCTGCGTCCCGCCTTGCCCAGGCTGATGTTTTGGTTATCTGGGTTGGAGACCGCCCCGACGGTGCTCAGGCACTCACCTCGCACCAGACGCAATTCCCCAGAACTCAACCGAAGCTGAGCATAACCGGCATCCTTGCCAATCAACTGAGCATAACACCCTGCCGCCCGAGCCATTTGTCCCCCTTTGCCGGCCTTCATCTCCACATTGTGGACAATGGTTCCGACCGGGATATTCTTCAGGGGCAAAGCATTACCGGGTTTAATATCCACCCGTTCCCCGGCGATAACCGTATCACCGACCTTCAGCCGCTGCGGCGCAAGAATATAAGACAACGTATCATCTTCATAGCACAAAAGGGCGATGAAAGCACTACGGTTCGGATCATATTCCAGCCGTTCAACCTGTGCCGGCACGTCAAATTTCCGGCGCCTGAAGTCGATCAGACGATAGCGCTGCTTGTGCCCACCCCCCTGGTGGCGCATGGTCACCCGACCAAGATTGTTCCGCCCTCCCGCGCTGATCTTCCCTTCGGTCAGGGCCTTGACCGGCTTCCCTTTGTGCAACTCCCGGCGGTCAACGATGATGAGCTGCCGCAACCCTGGTGTCGCCGGCTTGAATGTTTTCAAAGCCATCGTCAGATCCCCGTCGTCATGTCAATGGTGTCTCCTTCGGCCAGGGTAACGATGGCCTTTTTCACATCGCTCTGTTTTCCGTTCCGTCCCCGAAATCTCTTGCTCTTCCCCTTGTGAATCAAGGTGTTCACCGCCTTTACCCGCACACCGAACAGTCCTTCCACCGCCTCCTTGATCTCGGGCTTGGAGGCGTCAAGAGGCACCCGGAAAGTGAACTGATTCAGCTCGGACCCCACATTCGTCTTTTCCGTGAGAATCGGGGCGTGAATGATATCATACATGCGCTCCCGGGACAAATGCGCCCCTTTCATTTCAGTCGCTCCTCGAGATGCTGTACCGCTTCCCGCGTCAACACCAAAACATCACGCCGCAGGATGTCATAGACGTTGGTTCCCTGCTGGGGCAGAACAGTGATGTTCTTGATATTACGCACCGCACGAACGAAATCCTCTTCAAGGATCGCGCCACCCACGATCAGGGTTGATGTCCAGCCGAGCGTCACAAGCCGTTCTGCAAGTTCCCTGGTTTTTGGGGAGGAGACGTGCAGGTCCTCCACCACCACCAGCTGCCCGCCTTGCGCCTTGGCCGACAAGGCACACCGCAAGGCCAGCCGACGCACCTTTTTTTGTAGATCGTGCGCATGCGAACGGACGACCGGCCCAAAAATCACCGCTCCACCGCGAAACTGCGGCGAACGCAAGGATCCCTGACGGGCTGCACCACGCCCCTTCTGCCGGAAGGGCTTTTTGGTCGTGCCGCTGACATCGCTGATGCCTTTGGTCTTATGCGTGCCAGCCTGACGTTTGGCAAGCTGATAGCGTACCATTCGGTGCAAAATATCCGTGCGCACCTCAACGGCAAATACCGCATCAGCCAGTTCCATGGAACCAACGACCTGGTTGTCCAGAGTGATGACGTCGAGCCTCATGGACTGTTCTCCTGCCCCGCTTCCCCCTGCCCCACCGGCGGCTCTCCGCCTGCGATCGTTTTTGTCTCATCGGTAACGGTGCTTCTTTTCACGCCCGCCGGCATCGGCACGTTCTCCGGCCGCTTGCTTTTTACGGCATCACGCACGAAAATCCAGCCGCCCGCCGCCCCCGGCACCGCTCCCTTCAAGAGAATCAGCCCTCGGGTTTCATCGATTCGCAAGACTTCCAGATTCAACACAGTCACCCGGCGGTCCCCCATGTGTCCGGCCATCCGCTTGTTCTTGAAGACGCGTCCTGGGTCCTGCCTTTGCCCCGTGGAACCATGGGAGCGATGCGAAATAGACACACCGTGGGAGGCCTCCAAACCGCCGAAGTTATGCCGTTTCATCGCGCCCGCGAACCCCTTGCCGATGGTCGTTCCCACGACGTCGACCAACTGACCGGGCAGAAAATGAGCGACCGACAATTCAACCCCCGGCTCCAGAAGGCAATCGGCACCGACTCGGAATTCGACGACCTTGCGCTTGGGTTCCACTTTTGCCCGGGCAAAATGCCCCCGCTCCGCCCGGGTCGTGTTCTTGACCTTGGCAGCGCCAGCTCCAAGCTGGACGGCTCTGTACCCATCTTTTTCAACAGTTCGGGTGGCCACCACCTGACACCTGTCCACTTCAAGCACGGTAATGGGAACGTGACTGCCGTCCCCAGCAAAAAGTCGGGTCATGCCGACCTTGCGCGCAATCAAACCAGAACGCATCGCCGTCCCCTCACAGCTTGATTTCGACGTCCACCCCTGCCGCCAGGTCGAGCTTCATCAGCGCATCAACCGTTTGGGGAGTCGGATCGACAATATCCAAAAGCCGCTTGTGTGTCCGGATTTCAAACTGCTCCCGCGATTTCTTGTCGATATGCGGCGAGCGGTTCAGCGTAAATTTCTCGATCCGTGTCGGCAGAGGAATCGGACCACGCACCTGGGCCCCCGTCCGCTTCGCGGTATTGACAATCTCGCGCGTGGACTGATCCAGTACGCGATGATCGAACGCCTTGAGACGGATCCGAATGTTCTGGCTTTCCATTTTCCCGTTCCGTGTTGTACCCGGCCGTGTCGCACCCGGCGATCGCATTCGCGTTCCGGACCCTGAAGATCCCTGTCCCCCCTCCCTTTTCCAAGAGGGAGACCCCTTTTTCAAAAGAGGAGGCGCGAAGAGGCATACCCCCATGCACACAGTTATTTTCTGCTTTTATTTTCCACTTCGCTCGCCATCCCCCAGAGACTTTTGTCACCCAGAGGACAGTGCATCCACGCTACTCGATGATTTTTGACACGACGCCGGCCCCGACGGTGCGCCCGCCTTCGCGGATGGCGAAACGCAAGCCTTCGTCCATTGCGATCGGTGCAATCAAATCCACCTGCATCCGC
>WOUV01000042.1:0-3344 GCA_009773045.1 Rhodospirillaceae bacterium
GTCTGAAGGTGGAACCCGAAGATCGCACCCTTCATGCCATTGAAGAAGATCTGGACATTCCCGCGTTTCTGCGGCGTCAGGCCAATTGACCCTCCGCGCGATGATGGCCGGCAGAAGAATTCCGCCGGCCTTCGCAGCCGCAATATGACACCGGATGTTTTTTTGTCTGCTGAAGACAGTCTGGGAAAGAACTTCTTCTCGTGGGGGCGAAGCAGTCATTATGCTTCTTCTTTATATTACAGAATATTCGGCATGGAAAACATGCAATACTGGTCTATCTGAGGTGCAGGAAGGGCATGGCATTAAAAGCGCGGCAGTGCAGTGAATGCAGTATTTATTGTGGGGTGAATTTCATGTCTTTTTGTGAGTGGCTTGTCCCCGCCACGTAACATTCTGTAACAATGATTGATTTGTAGCCTTGCGGATCTCTTACTATACATGATTCGTGTGGCAATGCCGGGATCATGAAATTCACGAGGACCGTATGTTCATCGTTGGGAAGGACAGCAGCAAGGACACGCGCGGGGGCGTGCGGCAGCGCACCCTCAAAAGTGCCATTGGCTGTACGGGAATCGGCCTTCATTGTGGCATGCGCGTCGGCATGACCCTTCATCCGGCCGAACCCGATACCGGCATCGTTTTCAGGCGCAGCGACATCGCGGCCAAGGGCGCCGTGATTCCCGCTCTGTGGTCCCATGTGGTCGATACGCGCCTGTGCACCGTGATCGGCAACGAGGACCGGGTGGTGGTGGGAACGGTCGAGCATCTGCTGGCGGCATTCTCCGGCATTGGCATCGACAATGCGGTGGTTGAAATCAACGGTCCCGAAGTGCCGGTCATGGATGGCAGCGCGGCGCCGTTCGTGTTCCTGATGGAATGCGCCGGCATTTGTGAACAGAACGCCCGCCGGCGGATTCTTCGCGTGCACAAAAAGGTGCAGGTGCGGGAGGGTGACAAATGCGCCGTGCTGTACCCGACGGGCGGTGGTTTTTCGGTTGGCTGCGAGATTTCTTTTCCGTCCCGGGCGGTGGCCCGTCAGTCCCATGGCGTGACGGTCAGCCCGTCTGTCTTCACCGCGGAAATCAGCCGGGCCAGGACCTTTGGTTTCCTGGAAGAAGTGGCGCAGATGCGGGCGGCGGGCTTGGCCCGCGGGGGGGCGCTCGACAACGCCATCGTCATCAGCGGCGACCGGATTTTGAACGAGGAAGGTTTGCGCTTCGATAATGAATTCGTTCGCCACAAGATTCTTGATGCCATCGGCGATTTGTATCTGGCCGGACGTCCCATGATTGGCCATTTTCACGGGTACTGTTCGGGGCATGCCCTCAACAACCGGCTTTTGCGCACGCTGCTGGCCGACGGGGATGCCTGGAGCGAGGAGGAAATGACCCCCGCCGACCTCGTGCCGTTCCAGCGCTGGCCGGAGGAAACCGTTCTTTCCGCCTGAGGAAAAGGAATCGAGGGGGGTGTGGGGGGAGGCCGTGCCTCCCACCCCCCTCGATTCCTTGGACTTATCGCTTGATCCGCACCAGCTCATCCAGCATCTCATCGGCGGTGGTGATGATCTTGGCGGCGGCGGAATAGGCGCGCTGGGTGGTAATCATGTTGGTGAACTCCTCCCCCAAATCCACCGTCGAGGATTCCAAGGCGGCGGCGTTCACCTCGCCAGCCCCGGCCTTGCCCGCTTCCCGCAAGGTGGGCGCACCGGAAAAGTCGGTATCGATCCACACATTGCCGGTTAGGCTTTCCATGCCGTTCGGGTTGACGAAGGTGGCGACCGGAATCATGAACACGGGCTTGGTGACGCCGTTGTCGAACATGGCGGTGACGATGCCGTCGCGCCCGATGGTGACGCCGGCAAAGTTGCCGAACTTGGCCCCATTCTGATTGGCAAAGTCAATCTGGTACGGGCCGGAGAATTGGGTCATGCCACCGCCCTGGTCCAGATTGCCCAGGAAGATTTCGATCTTGCCGCCCGTGCCCTGGTCCGAGCCAAAGAACTTGTTCGGGGTGCCGTCGCCGTTGAACTCAACGGCGTTGGTGGCAGCCGGCGGCAAGGCGGTCGCGATCGCGGACACGCTGTAGGCGTTGGCCCGCTGGAACACAACGTTGCCGTTGACGTCAAGGCTTGAGGTGGGATCGACGTCAAGGGTGGCGCTGGTGGATTCATTTTTGAACACGATCGAATTCATACCAGACAACCGTTCGGCCCAGTTGGCGGCCATGGTCGTCGTGGTGGCGCCCGCGGCCATGGTCGTGCCCTTGGTCGTGATCGAATCGACGGTCAGGGGGAAGGGGGTGTTGACGTCTCTGGCGGTAATGATGATGTCGCTTCCACCCGCGGCAGCGCTTACGATATCGTTGGGTATCGGAAAGGCGGCGCTGATGGCGGCCGCAATTCCGGTGGCGATGGCGTTAAGATTTCCGTCCGCTGCGGTTGTCGTGTATGTGATGGCCTTGCCATTGGCGGTAAAGGTATAGATCTCCCCTGGTTCCGGCAATACGGTTGTGGTGTTGGTCAAGGCAATGGTGCGTATTTCCTGAGTAATTGCGTCTGCCGCCGTGGTCAGGGCGGCGGTCGCTGCCAAATCGTTGGCCGTTGTATCCACAACGGATTCAACCTGCGCCGTGAATTTGCCAGACAGTCCATTCTTTTCGGATGTCAGAACAACTGTATCGCCACTGACCGATGCGGTCAGAAGGGCATTGACCGTGGCATCACTGTTGATGGCGTTCGCAATCCCGCTGGCGATGGCGGCCAGAGTAGTCTCCGATCCGTCCGTTGTGTACGTAATGTCCGTCCCGCCGATGTCGATGGTATACCGCACACCCGCTTCCGGCAGGGTGGCGGTATCGCCCGTCAGGGTGATGGTATCCGTTTGGGCCGTGCCCTTCGTAAGATTCATCGAATTGGCCAGATCGGTTGCGATCGTTCCCAGATCCCCGCTGCCCACGGCAATCTGGCGCGTGGCGATGTTGGAGGACGTTCCCGAGACGAAATCGTACGTATCCCCATTGATGGTCACGGAACTGCCGACCGTTGGGACCGCATCCGGCCGGAAATCCAGCCGCCCCATGGCAGCATAAATATTGCCATCGACGTTTTTGAGGTTCAGGGTTTCGGCGCGCGGCGGCGGCGCCACCTCCAGATCCCATTTGTTGGTGGCGATTTTGGTCCACGTGTATTGAAGACTGTGGTCATTGCCAAGGGAGTCGTAAATCAGAACATTGGTTTTATGACTCTTGCCGATTTCGTCTTCCGAGGGCAGATTGGCGCCCAGGCGGATGTTATGAGTCGGCGTGGCGGTGCCACCCATTTCATAAAGGTTCAACGGTCTCACGAA
>WOUV01000042.1:3349-16179 GCA_009773045.1 Rhodospirillaceae bacterium
TAGCCTTCCTCGTCCACCTTGAACGATCCGGCCCGGGTGTAGGCGAAGATCTGCCCGTCTTGTGGATGGGCCGCCTCGTTGACGATGAACATGCCCTGGCCGGAAATAGCGATGTCGGTAGAACTCGTGCTCGATTGCAGCAACCCCTGAACGTCCACTCCCTGGCGGGGTTTGGACTGCACGCCGCCCGCCGAATACTTGCTGGTGCTGACTTGCTGGGTGATCAGGGTCTGGAAGTTGACCTTTGTTCCCTTGTAGCCGATCGTGTTGACGTTGGTCACGTTGTCGGCGATCGCGCCCATGGCGCTCGACTGCGCTCCCAGGCCCGACACGCCCGAGAAAAGTGCACCATAAAGGCTCATCGTCGTACTCCCTTTGCAAGGCTTTTACATTTGTTGGTGGAGACTCGGCATCCTGCTGCGTTTCTTGCCTTGATAAAGCGGCGTCCTGCCGCTCTTACGGTGCTGTTGTCTTAGTCGGCTCCTTGACGACGCCCTTGATGTTGGCGAGCGCCACGTCCACGCCACCCAATGACAGATACACCTGGTTGTCGCGGGTTTCGATGCCGGTGACCGTGCCCGTGACCGTGGTGACAAGCTGGTTCTCGGCGCCGTCGGCGGTGCGGCCGGTCACGGACACCTCGTAGGTGCCATCGTCCAGCGGGAAACCGAAATTGTCGGTGCCTTTCCAGGTGAACTCCTTCTGCCCCACCTTGGTTTCGCCCTGGGCGGTATAGACCACCGCGCCGCTTGAATCCCGGATCACGATGGAGCTGGAGGCCAGTTCCTGCGGCACGTTATAGCCAAAGGACGCTACACCATCCTGCAACGGAAAACTTCCGCCCTCCGCCTCCACCGTCGTTCCCAGATAGCCGATGGCCAGCGCCGCCTGGTTGCCGCTCTGCAAGCCGATCATGGTTTCCAGGTTGGTATTGACCTGGATCTGCTGCTCGACATTAGCGAACTGGACCAACTGGTTGGTGAATTGCGTCGAATCCATGGGCGAAAGCGGGTCCTGGTATTTAAGCTGGGTCGTCAGCAGGGTCAGGAAGGTATCCAGATCCTTGGCCAGCTTGTTGCGGGATGCGCCTGCCTTGGAAGCGTCGGCAGACGTGCTTGCGGTGGCGCCCGTGGCGGCAAGGGGATCGGTGGCCATGGTCCGGTTCTCCGTTCAAGGGGTTTGTTTGCTTCAGATCCACACATCCACACCACCGCGGGCCGCGGCGCGCTGGGTTTCGGCGCTCTGGGCCGCCAGGGCCTCCAGGGTATCGGCGCGGAGCCTTGGGCGTTCTGCCCCTGGCCCCCCCGCCGTTGTCGCGCGCGCCATTCTGGGCATGCGGTTGTTGCTGCTGCTGATCGCCGCGCAAGGTGAAGGAAAGACCATTCGGCTCGGTCTTCAACCCCGCATCCTGCAAGGCCCGTTCCAGGCCGCGGGCATCCTGACGCAGCGACCTGATCGAGCACCTGCTGCGGCACCACGACGGGCCGCGGCGGCTGGGGCCGTTGCGTCGCCTGGGGGGAGGGGCGCTCGCCTGCTGGGGCTGGTTCATGGCGCCGGCGGCGCCGACTTGCGGCGTGACCTCCGTCGGCTGGGAGGCTCCCACGGTCGTCGGGGGTGCCGCCTGGGGAACGAACGCTTGGTGCTGCGCGCCCTGCTGGGGGGCCTGCCGGGCGGTCTGATCGTTCGGGCCGGCGGGGGAACCGGAACCATTGCCGGAGTTATTACCGGAACTGGTACCGGAATTGGTGCCGGAGCCAAAGGCGTTCGTTCCGGTGCCCTGGGGAGGAACGACCAGGACGTCGTCGCTGCCCTCGACCGCCAAAACAGCCGAAGGCGCCAGCGCGGCGGTGGTGCGGGCGGCCATTTCCGTTTTCCCGCTGACCGTGACCGCAAGGGCGGCGCTTTCGCCCGATCCCTGAAGGATATCCGCCGCGGGCGCAGCCTCCGCGGGGGGCACGATGTCGGAGCGCGCCGCCTCACGGGCGGCCCGTTCGATCCCCTGCGGTAGGGTTTGGGACGCCTGCGGATCGTGCCAGGGTTCGACGGGTTGTTCGATGCGCGCGGCGGCCTTTGCCTCTTGCGGTGTCAGCGCGTCGTTCGACTCCGGGAGCGGTGTTTCGGCGGCTGGCCGGCTGTTCTGTCCCGTTCCAACCCCGCTTCCAGGCGTCTGTAGGCTGGGAGTGGTGTTCGTGGGCGCCACCGGCGTTGCGAGGGTCTCGCCGGCCACGGGCACGACGGTTTCGGTCCCGGCGATGGACGGAACCAGGGCTGCCGGGGGGCTGGTTTCTTCCGCATCCGTGTCCGCTTCTTCTGTCTTGTCCGTCTTGTCCTGCCGTGGGGCGTCGGTGACGGGTTCTGCGGGGTCGTCTCGCTCGGTCTGGCGCGCGCGGGCCCCCCCGGGCGGGGGGGGGAGGCGTGTCGTTCGTGGTCTCCGTCACCGGCGCTTCGGCCCGGGGGCGCGGGCGCTCCACGGAAGCGGGGCGTTCCGTCGCACGGGGGGTCACAAGGGTGTTGAGGGATTTGGTGTCAAAGCCGGCGAACAGGAACCCCTCGCCAGGGGTCAGGGTTTGCAGGACGGTGGCAAAAGCTTCCCGGGCGTTCTGCGGCGTGGCCGCACGCGGCAGGGAGGATATCCCCGACTGCTGTTGTTGCGTTTTGTTGACCGACAGTTCCATGACAGGTCTTCCCGTGACAGAGGATGCTTTCCAGCACAGGAGCAGCAAAGGTCATGCCAATTCAGATTCTCCGTGAGGTTCGTTTCGGAGCGGCCCCCGCCAGCGCGGCGCGCATCCCGACATGGGCGGCAAATGCTGCTGCGGGAAGGGGAAAATATTGCCGGTTCTCAAGGACCGGCGGAGGGAAAGCGGCAGGTCACGACGGTGCCGCCGGAGGCCAGAACGACACGCTCCATCTCGCCCCCCTGCACGGAAACGAACCCGCGCACCGTGGCGAGATCGTCTTCCCCCTCCTCGTTCTCGTCCATGGCGACGGGGGCGTTGTCAGAGACGGTAAAAACCATGTCCACCCTGCCGCGGGTGGCGGTCAGGGTGATGCTGCCCTGGGAGACGGAGCGGCGCAGGGCGCTGTCCACCAGGGCAAACAGCGCCCGCTTCATGCGGCGCGCATCGGCGACCATCCAGCCGATGTCAGAGGGGCAGGCAAGGGCAAGCGAGATTCCCAACGCCCGGCTCCTCTCCCGGGTCAGGGCGGCCACGGCCTCCAGCAGGGGTCGCACGTCGAAGGTATCAAGGACCAGAATCGTCTCGCCGGCATCGACCTTCGCCAGGGTGACGATATCGTTGAACACGGCCATCAGATCGCGGGAAACGTCTTGCAGGAATCGAAGGGTTTCCCGCTGTCTGTCAGAGACGAAACCATCCCCGCCAAGGGCACCGGCCTGGCCGGAGAGTGTGATGAGCCGCGGTCGGATCTCTCCCGCGATGCTGGCCACGAGTTGGCTGCGCTGACGGTTGGCGGTGTGCAACGCCTCGTTGCGTTCCAGGAGCGCCCATTCCACCCGCACCGAATCGGTCACATCCTGATAGGTCAGGAGGGCGCCGCCATCCGGCAGGGGAAAGCTGGCATACTGAAGAACGATTCCATCGGAACGGGCAATCCGGTCCTGCCGGGGTTGGCGGTCGGTCAGAAGGGCCTGCATTTCGGCCTTGAAGGTCGGCCAGTCCTCGATATCCTCGAAAAAAGCACGGTAGGTTTCCAGAAGATCCGCAAGCCGCGATTCCCCCGCCAGATCCGTTTCCCGATGTCCCCACAACGCGACATAGGCCGGATTGGACAGACGCAGGCGGCCATCGGCCCCGAACACCGCCACCGCTTCGGCCAGGTGGTCAAGGGTCTCGCGCTGCACGGCGATCAGGGTGTTGTAGGAACGCTCCAAAGCCAGTCGGTCTGTCACATCCTCATAGGTGCATTGCAATCCTCCCAGCGGATGGGGGGAAATGACACGGCGCAAGGTACTGCCGTCGGGCAGGTGCAAAACGTCTTCGAACGGCTGGATCAGGGCGGTGAAACGGTTCAACTCTTGCCGCTTGAAGGCCGGAAAGTCGGGCACTTCCGGCAGGCGCCGCTGCTCGCGCAGCATCTCCAGCACGTCGGCATAACTAGGTCCCCCCGCCAGTCCGTCGTGATCGAGACGGAGCAGCCGCCGGAAGGCGGTATTGTGGAAGGTCAGTTTGGTATCGGCCCCGTAAATGGCAATGGCCGTTGCGAGATTTTCAAGCACGTCGTTCTGGGCGGTCACGTGGCGCAACAGTTCGTCTTCGACCTCTTCCAGCGCGGTCATGTCCAGGGCAATGCCCACACCGTGCACAGCCCCGCAAGCCCACCCCCGCCATCGATAGGCCCCTCGGTGACCGCCATCAGGCGCCGGGTGCCCCGGATGACGAGGTGCGACAATTCTCCGTCCGTTCCCCTCGCCCGCCGCCCGCACCAGGGCCGCAAGCGCCCGCACCTGGCGCACACGGCGCTGCCCTGGGCCAACTCCAGCCCCTGCGCCACCGCTATTTCGGGCGAAGCCGCATCCACCGCCGCGGCATAAGCCCGATTGCAGAACGCCAGCGCCAGGCCGTCATCCCGTAACCACACCGGCACCGGCAGGCCATCGAGCAGAGCACCGAGCCGGTCACGGTCCCGGCGCATCTGGGTGGCCTCCTGCACCGACCGGGCCATCAGCCGGGTCGTTTCCGTGGCATCGCGTATCCAGATGATGTCGGCAAGTGGCGTTCCATCTTCGGTGGCGGCCCGCAGGCCGAAGGCGAGGCCATGACGGGTTGCTTCCTCGGCGGTCAGTTCCAGCTCGAATGGCGTTCCGCGGCTGTACAACTGCTCCGTCATTTTGCGCAGGATCAGTGCCGATGACTCGTCAAGCTGCGCCAGCACATCATCGAAGGTCGAACCGGTTCCCTTGACAAGCCCCAACAGAACCGCGAGCCGCCGCGAACAAACCCCGGTGACCATACCGCGGCTGTAATGCCAGCAATAATAACCATCCGGCGCCAGAGTCAGCATTTCCTCCAGCCGCCGGACTTCTTCCTCAAGACTTTGTTTGCGGCGCAGAATCTTGCCCGTGCGCTGGTTGAGCCACAGAAAGGCCGGCGTCAGCATCAGGAACGCCAGCAGTGCCCCCGCCACCAGCAGCCAGATTCCAGTCACCTCGCCCCACGCCCGTCCCCCGTTCAAAGCCGTGGCACCAAGGGCCGCGGCGGGGAACAGAACCGTCCCCATTCCCCCCACCGCGGCCTGGATCGCGCCCCGCACTCTTCAAGCCCCGGGACTGTCAATAACGATAGCTGTCGGGTTTGAACGGCCCCTCGCGTGTCACCCCGATATAGGCCGCCTGGGCCGGCGTCAGGGGGGTCAGCCTGGCGCCCAGCTTGTCGAGATGCAACCGGGCCACCATTTCATCAAGGTGCTTGGGCAAAACGTGGACGGCCGTGTCATAGGCGCCGGCGTTCTTCCACAACTCGATCTGGGCCAGAATCTGGTTGGTGAACGAGGCACTCATGACAAAGCTGGGATGGCCGGTGGCGCATCCCAGATTGACCAGCCGTCCCTCGGCCAGCAGCAGAAGGCGCCTGCCGTTGGGAAATTCCACCTCGTCCACCTGCGGCTTGACGTTGTGCCATTTGTAATTGCGCAGGGCGGAGACCTGGACCTCCGAATCGAAATGGCCGATGTTGCAGACGATGGCCCGGTCTTTCATGGCGCGCATGTGCTCAAGGGTGATGACATCGACGTTGCCGGTGGCCGTCACGAAGATATCAGCCCGCGGGGCTGCTTCTTCCATCGTCGTCACCTCGAACCCTTCCATGACCGCCTGCAAGGCGCAAATGGGGTCGATCTCGGTGACCAGTACCCGGCACCCGGCGGCGCGCAAGGAAGCCGACGAACCTTTGCCCACATCGCCAAAGCCGCAGACGACCGCCACCTTGCCGGCCATCATCACATCGGTCGCGCGCCGGATGCCGTCCACGAGGCTTTCCCGGCAGCCGTATTTGTTGTCGAATTTCGATTTGGTCACGCTGTCGTTGACGTTAATAGCCGGCACCCGCAGCATGCCGTGATTGGCCATTTCTTGCAGCCGATGAACGCCGGTGGTGGTTTCCTCCGACAGGCCGCGGATGTCCGGCAGAAGTTCGGGGTGCTGGTCGTGCAACACCTTGGTCAGGTCGCCGCCATCGTCCAGCACCAGGGTAGGCCGCCAGCCGTCGGGACCGAAAAGAGTTTGTTCGATGCACCACCAGTATTCTTGTTCCGTTTCCCCCTTCCAGGCGAACACGGGAACGCCGGCTGCCGCCATGGCCGCGGCGGCGTGGTCCTGGGTCGAGAAGATATTGCAGGAACTCCAGCGGACCCTCGCGCCCAGGGCCATGAGCGTTTCGATCAGAACGGCGGTTTGGATGGTCATGTGCAGGCAACCGACGATCCGGGCGCCCGCCAGGGGCTTTTGGGTGGCATGCAGGGCGCGCACGGCCATCAGGCCCGGCATTTCGGTTTCAGCGATGGCGATTTCCGTGCGCCCCCATCCGGCCAGGGTGATGTCGGCAACTTTGTAATCCATGGCGTTCATGATCGTCTCCAGGGTTCGGGCGGGGAATCACACAGCATGACGCGGCATATAGCAGGCCCCGTTCCGTCCCGCAACGCTTGCCGTTTTGAGACGACGAAAACATCCCCGAGAAGACTTCTCCCGCGTTTTTTGAAACAGTCAGACGGCTTTGGAATGTCGGTGTTCGCCGGCCTTGAGATAACGGTCGAACGCCGCGCACACCAACCGCACCAGTGGCCGCCCGGCAGGGGTCACACGCAGGGTCCGACCCGTGCGCACGAGTACGCCATCGGCTTCCAGCCCGGCAAGGGCGTTCAGTTCGGGCGTGAACACGCCGCCCTCCATCCCGAAACGCGCCGCCACCGCATCAAGATTGACGGCCATGTCGCACATCAGGCGTTCGATCACTGCCCGGCGCAGGCGGTCATCCGCTGTGACGGCGATGCCGCGGCGGGTGGCGAGCCGGCCTTCGCGCACAAGGCGTTTATAGGCGGTCACCTCGCCCTCGTTGATCACATATCCCTGGGGCAGGCTGCCGATGGCGGAGGCGCCAAAGCCCAAAAGGACCATCGCCTGGTCGGTGGTGTAGCCCTGGAAATTGCGGTGTAGACGTCCCTCCCGCAGGGCCAGGGCCAGTTCGTCATCGGGCGCGGCATAGTGGTCAAGCCCCACCGCCACGTAGCCATGGGCGGTCAGTCGTTCATGGGCCGCCTCGTACTGGCGCCAGCGTTCCGCCGTATCGGGCAGCACCGCCTCGTCGATCAAGCGCTGGTGCTTTTTCATCCAGGGCACATGGGCATAGCCAAACAGCGACAGCCGCCGCGGCGCCAGCGCCACCGCCCGATCGACCATCGCAACCACGCTGGCCGATGTCTGGTGCGGCAGGCCGTAGACCAAATCCATGTTGATGGCGGTGATGCCCTCCGCGCGCAAGGACTCGATCACCTGGCACGTCACGGCATGGGGCTGAAGACGGTTGATGGCTTTCTGCACCGCTTCATCGAAATCCTGAACGCCGATGGAGGCCCGGGTGACCCCCGCCCGCGCCATGGCCGCCACATAGGCCGTATCGGTGGTGCGCGGGTCAAGCTCGACGGCGATCTCGGCCTCCGGCGCAAGGGCGAACCGCGAGCGCATATGGGCGATGGTGCGCCCGAAATCCTCCGCCGACAGGATGGTGGGGCTGCCGCCGCCAAAGTGGATGTGCCCCACGACTTCCCGCCCCGACAGCCGTTGGGCCACAAGGTCAATTTCGGCAAGCACCGCCGCAAGATAATCGGCCACCGGTTGGTATTTCCGGGTGATCTTGGTATGACAGCCGCAAAACCAGCACATCTCGGCGCAATAGGCGATGTGCACGTAAAGCGACAGGCGACTTTCCGCCGGCAGGGACGACAGCCAGCCCGTATAGACTTCCCCTTCCACCGTCGTGGAAAAATGCGGCGTGGTCGGGTACGAAGTATAGCGGGGCAGCCTGAGGTCGTATTTGCGAATCACGTTCTGAATCATGGTATTATCTTATCCTGGCTGGGGCCATGATGCCAACATCAAACATGAAGGCAACTTCTCTCTGGCGAGAGCACGTTCCGTATGGCACGGTGGGCCATTGGGCCGTGTGGCACGGTGGACCATTGGGCAAGGCGTTGGCAACAGAACATCGGACAAGGTGATGGGTAAGCGGAAAACTGCGGTGGTGGTGCTGGCCGCCGGCAAGGGCACGCGGATGAAGTCGGAGATGCCGAAGGTTCTGCATCCTCTGGCAGGGCGCCCCATGATCTTGTATCTTCTTGATACGGTTGCTTCTCTCGCCCCCGAAAGGGTGGTGGTGGTGGTGGGACCGGAAATGCACTCCCTTGCCCAGGCGGTCGCGCCCCATGATACGGTGGTGCAGCACCAGCGGCTTGGCACCGGCCACGCGGTCGCCACGACCCGTGACCTTTTGCGCGGCTTCGAGGGGGATGTGCTCGTGCTCTATGGCGACACGCCCCTGTTGTCCATCGCCACGCTGGAGGCCATGCGGGCCGTACTGTGGCGCGATCCCCGCACCGCGGTCGTCGTGGTGGGGTTCCGTCCCCGTGATCCCGCCGAATACGGCCGTCTGGTCACGGCAAACGACGGGAGCCTCGTGGCCGTCGTCGAGTATCGGGATGCCTCAGCAACCCAGCGCGCCATCGGCTTGTGCAACGCGGGCGTGATGGCGGTGAAGGGGGAACATCTGTTCGGTTTTCTGGACCGCATCGGCAACGACAACGCCAAGGGGGAATACTATCTGACCGATATCGTCGCCCTGGCCCAGAGCCAGGGTTTGCGGTGTGCGTATGTCGAGGGCGGTGAGGCCGAGGTGTTTGGCATCAACGTGCGGCGGGATCTGGCACGGGCCGAGGCGCTGGTGCAAGAACGCCTGCGCGGGGCCATGCTCGATGCCGGCGTGACCCTGATCGACCCCGCCACCGTTCATTTTTGTTTCGATACGCACGTGGGGCATGATGTGATCATCCATCCCTATGTTGTGTTTGGCCCCGGCGTGCGTGTGGGCGATGGGGTGGAGATTCGCAGTTTTTGTCATATGGAGCGGGCCATGATCGGTGCGGGCGCCTGCATCGGCCCCTATGCCCGTTTGCGCCCCGAAGCGGTGATCGGTGAGGGCGCCCACATCGGCAACTTCGTCGAGGTCAAAAAAGCCACCGTCGAGGCCGGCGCCAAGGTCAACCATTTGTCCTATATCGGCGATGGTCGGGTCGGGGCGGGGGCCAACATCGGCGCGGGGACCATTTTTTGCAATTATGATGGCTATGCGAAGTCGTTCACCGATGTGGGGGCCGGGGCGTTCATCGGCTCCAACTCCGCCCTGGTCGCGCCGGTTGCGATCGGCGCGGGTGCTATTGTGGGTGCCGGCTCGGTGATCACCAAAAACGTCTCGGACCATGCGCTGGCGGTGGCCCGGGGGACACAGATGGAAATGCCGGACTGGGCACGCCTGCACCGTGCCCGCAAGGAAGCGGAACGAAAAGGAAAATGAGTCCCCATGTGCGGCATTATCGGCATTATCGGCACGGGGGACGTCGCGTCCCTTCTGGTTGAGGGGCTGCGGCGGCTGGAATACCGGGGCTACGACTCGGCGGGCATCGCCACCCTGGTTGATGGCGGCATCGAACGGCGCCGGATGGACGGAAAGCTGTTCCGTCTTGAAAGTCTGCTGGCCGCCCAGCCGGTGGCGGGCCGCATCGGCATCGGCCATACCCGATGGGCCACCCATGGCATCCCGAACGAAACCAATGCGCATCCCCACAGTGACGGACGGGTGGCGGTGGTCCACAACGGCATCATCGAAAACTTTCAGGAACTGCGTGGCGAACTCGTGCGCAAAGGCTGCCGGTTCGAAAGCGAAACCGACAGCGAGGTGGTGGTCCATCTCGTCAGCTCCTTTCTGCGCGACGGCCACCCGCCCCCGGAGGCCACCCGGCTGGCCTTGCGGCGTTTGCAGGGGGCCTTCGCGCTGGCCCTGTTGTTCGCCGGCCATCCGGATGTGCTGATCGGCGCCCGCCGGGGCAGCCCGCTTGCCATCGGTTATGGGGATGGCGAGATGTATCTTGGCTCCGATGCGCTGGCCCTTGCCCCCCTGACGCAAAAAATCGCCTATCTGGAGGAGGGCGACTGGGCGGTGTTGACGCCCGAGGGCGCGACGATCGTCGATGCGGAAAACCGTTCGGCCAACCGTGCCATGCGGCAAACCGCCCTGTCGGGCGCGCTGATCGGCAAGGGGGGCCATCGCCATTTCATGCTGAAGGAGATCTTTGAACAGCCCCAGGTGATCGGCGATACCCTCAACACTCTGTTCAACCCGGTCTCGCGCACGATCACCTTGCCCACGGTGCCGTTTGATCTTGCCGCCGTGCCGCGACTCGTCATCGTTGCCTGCGGCACCTCGTATTATGCGGCCCTTGCCGCCCGATACTGGATCGAGAAGATCGTGCGGATTCCGGTCGCTGTCGATATGGCTTCGGAATTCCGTTATCGGGCGCCGTTTCTGGCGCCGGGGGGGCTGGCCCTGTTCATCTCCCAGTCGGGGGAAACCGCCGATACCCTGGCCGCCCTGCGGTATTGCCGCCAGCACGGCCAGCACACTCTGGCGGTCGTCAATGTGGCGGAAAGTTCCATGGCCCGCGAGGCCGAGGGTGTGCTGCCCACGCTGGCCGGGCCGGAGATCGGCGTTGCCTCCACCAAGGCCTTCACCACCCAGTTGACGATGCTGGCCTGCCTTGCCATCACCCTTGCCAAGGCCCGCGGGACCATCGACCATGCGACCGAGGCCCGCCTGTCCAGCGCGCTGGTGGAGGTGCCGGGCCGGGCCGCCGAGGTTCTGAACCACGACAGCCGCATCCGCCAGATCGCCGCCACGGTGGCGGAGGCCCGCGACGTGTTGTATCTTGGCCGTGGCACAAGCTTTCCGATTGCCTTGGAAGGGGCCTTGAAACTGAAGGAAATCAGTTACATCCACGCCGAAGGCTATGCCGCGGGCGAAATGAAACACGGCCCCATCGCCTTGATCGACGAGGCGGTGCCGGTGATCGTCATCGCCCCTTCGGACGAACTGTTCGAGAAAACGGCCTCCAACGTGCAGGAGGTGGTGGCCCGCGGCGGCCGGGTGGTGCTGTTCAGCGATTGGCAGGGAACCGACCGGTTGAAGGACAACGCGGTGTTCAGCGTCGCCCTGCCCTATGTCGATCCGTTCGTCGCGCCCATTCTTTATGCGATTCCGGTACAGCTTTTGGCCTATCACGTGGCCGTTTTGAAAGGGACCGATGTGGATCAGCCGCGCAATTTGGCCAAAAGCGTCACGGTGGAATAGCCTGGGTCATGACCGGTTCTGGAAGTGGGGGGTGACAGGGCGCCATGATCTCCTGTATACTCTGGTTCATGACTCGAAAATGCCACTTCAGTTCTCGCCACTGTGTCTGTGCCGCCGTCGTCGCGGCGGTCGCGTTGTCCTTTTCGGGCAAGACCGGGGCGGAGGAAACGGGCGCCGGCACGGCGTGCGCCCTGGTGCGTCAGGAATGTGAACTGCTCTGTAATCACCAATACACGCCGGGCAGTGCCGCGCATGCCGGGTGCTTGGTCCGATGTGACACCGATGCCGCCGCGTGCAAGACCGCTCCATGGCTTGAGCGGCAGATGGAGCGATTGCGGCAATTCTATGACGGGTTCACCGGCGGAGAGGGTGAGACGTTGCGTCCGGCACCGAAGCACCCCGTGCCGCCCAATGGCGACTCGGAAGAACGGGAGCGCGGCGCACCCGAGAAAACGACTCGCCCACACCCGCTTCCGATCTGACCCCACATTTGGGGTTCATTCCGGGTGGATCGGGCGCGCGGTTTCGAGACGATTTCGAGAGACGATGCACGTGTTGCCGAGTCGGGGTGGGGGCGGTCATGCCGCAATGCGGTTGCACAGGCGCCGTAGATGTTTTCCTGGCGGTTCCTCCAAGATCCGCATACTCCGTTAAAATAAAAATAACACCTCTCAAGGGATACTCCCCACAGGCCAGGGAGACGCAATTCCAGCGATTATTTCAACGGATAGTGCACCCTCTGGCAGGTGCAATGGGAGGGAGTGTTTCCGTGTCGTGCTGGGTTTGACGGCGATTTCGTGGGTGGCGGTTCTTGTTCTCGCAATCGTGGCGTGGCGTTTGCGACGACGGGCCATTCGGGCGGAGTTGAACGCCGCCCACCATCGCACCATCATCGAAACCACCTCGGAAGGCTATTGGGAAGTGGACTCCAGGGGTCGGGTCCAGGCGGTGAACGCCGCTCTGTGCCAGCTTCTGGGAAGGGGAGAGGCCGCCCTTCTTGGCCAGCCGGCGATGGATTTCATGCCCGAATCCGACCGCGCTCTTCTGGCCGCCCGTCTGTCGGGCCAGGGCACTCTCAGGCTTGAAGTGGATTTGATCCGATCAGATGGGCATGTGCGCCATACCCGTTTTGCCATTACCATTTTGCGTGACGACCCGAATCCCCCGGCACGCTGGTTTGCCATCATCATCGATCGGACCGATCGCAAGCGAGTGGAGTCCGATATCGAATCCATTCTTCACCGTGCCGACCAGGCTTTATACCAAGCCAAGCATGCCGGACGCAACCAGGTCGTCGTGATCTAGGCCCTTGCGGGGCTAATGATGCCCGTCATTGCTTTTGACGGCGAATCATGGATCTCTCCCTTGCGTATCCGGGATAGAGGGACGGTTCATGGTCAGGAAAGAGATTGCGGT
>WOUV01000043.1 GCA_009773045.1 Rhodospirillaceae bacterium
CGCGCCGCCAAGGGAACTCGAGTCATAGGAACTTTCCCGTTGCAGATTGCGCTGGATGGCGAAAACATCAAACCCCGCGGCCAGATCCCGATCAAGGAAATACGGCTCCGTGAAGCTCGCGTCAATTTGCACCCGCCGCTGGCCCACCATAAGGGAAGTCCGCAAATCCTGGCCGCGCCCAAGAAGATTACGCTCCCGCAGGCCGATTTCCATCATGGCGCCGGCGGTGGTGGACCATCCGACACCAAAGGACAGGTCCCCGGTCGATTTTTCCTCGACGGCCACCTTGACCACCGTGCGGTCAGGAGCGGTTTCGGAGGGAACCGTATGGATGTCAACCTTTTCGAAGAAATTCAGATTCTCGATCCGCTGCTTGGAACGACGCAACTTCGCCGTATTGAAGGCATCCCCCTCCACCACACGGAACTCGCGCCGGATCACCGCATCGAGAGTCCGGACATTGCCGCTGATATCGATCCGTTCAATGAAGACGCGTGGGCCTTCCTGAATGTCGTACACGATATCGACGCGCTGCTTTTCCCGGTCCCGTTTCAACTGCGTCCGCACGTCCACGAAAGCATGCCCCATGGCACCGGCAGCATCGGTGAGCTTCTGAACAGTTTTTTCGACCTCGTTGGCGTTATACCATTCGCCTTCCCGGCTTGCGACGAATTCAGACAGATCGCGTTCGCGCAGGGCTGACACTTTGGCATCGACGGTGATATCGCCATAGCGGTACCGCTCTCCTTCTTCAATGGTGAAGGTGATGAAGAAGCCGGAGCGGTCCGGAGTCAGCTCGGCCACGGCCGATACAATCTGGAAATCCACATGGCCGTGCTGAAGATAAAACCGACGCAAAAGCTCACGGTCATAGGTCAGACGGTCGGGGTCATAGGTGTCGGTCGAGGACAGGAACCGGTACCAGCGTTCCTCCTGCGTGGTGAGAACCTCGCGCAAGGCGGAATCACTGTAGCGGCGGTTGCCGATGAAATTGATCCGCTGAACATAGGTTGGCTGGCCTTCGTTGATTTCAAACACCAAGTCAACCCTGTTCTGTTCCTTTTGAATGATCTTGGGTTCGACCGTCGCGGCAAAGCGTCCACGCCGACGGTAAAGATCGATCAGGCGCTGAACATCGTTCTGCACCTTGGTCCGGGTATAAACAACCCGTGGCCGCAACTGAATTTCCTGAGACAGCACATCGTCCTTGACCCGCATGTTGCCTTCAAAGGCAATGCGATTGATGATGGGATTTTCCACCACGCTCACCACCAGATGATCCCCCTGGCGGTGCAGGGTCACATCGGCGAACAAACCCGTGGAAAACAGACTTTTCAACGAACGGTCGATGCGCTCGGGATCAAAGGAGTGCCCTTCCTGAACCAATAGATAGGAACGAATCGTTTCCGCTTCGATGCGCTGATTGCCCTCGATCACGATCTGGGCGATGGCCTCACCGCTTTCGGCCCTGGCGGCACCCCACATCAGCCCCACCAGCATCAGGGCCACACTCACCCACATGCGTCCGAAACCCGACATCCTACCCCCCCTTGCCGCTCGTTGCCTGCACCTCCATTAAAAACCAGGAAAACGCGAGAAGAGCAAGTCTCCATTGTGCAATCGCCTTATCAAATGCCTTACGACACCAGCCCCACCAGAAAGCTCCGTACCCCTGACCAATAGAAAACCAGGTCATTCCACTGGGCGAAGAGCACCAATCCCAATACCAGAGCCAGACCGATCCGCAAACCGTATTCTTGGGTCCGCTCGGTCAAGGGACGGCCCCGTATGCCCTCGATGGTGTAAAATAACAAATGCCCCCCGTCCAACACGGGGATCGGAAACAGATTCACCATTCCCAGATTGATCGACAAAATGCCGATGAACATGATGAAAACGGAAACGCCGTTCTGGACCGCGACACCGGAAAGATGAGCGATGCGCAAAAGCCCGCTCAGTTCATCCGCCCCCCGGGTACCGGTGAGCATCTGTCCGAAGGCAATCGCCATGCTGCGCATGACATCATAGGTTTCGTAAAGGGCCTCGCCCACAGCCGCAACCGGCGTATAACGCCGAACCTGCACTGGCACCTCGGGGTCCGCCTTCACGCCAAGAACCGGCAGGCGCCGGACACTCCCCAGTTCATCGGTGGTTTCCATCACCTGCGGCGTAAGGACGAGCACCAGTTCCCTCTCCCCGCGCTGGAGACGAACCGCCATGGGGACGCCGGTGGACAGAAGCATGAATTGCCGGATATCGCCGAACTGTTCGATGGCCCGGTCATCAATGGCAAGGAAGCGGTCCCCTGGCTGCACGCCACCGGCCGCGGCGGCGCTGCCCGGCTGCACTTCTCCCACCACCGGCGGCGTCAGCGGTCGCCCCAAAGTCATGAATACCAGGGCGAACACCACTACGGCGAACACCACATTCATGATCGGTCCCGCCGCCACGATGACGGCCCGCTGATCCAGACGTTTATGACGAAAGGAGACGGCGCGTTCCTCGGGTGAGAATCTTTGCCCCGCCTCGGGATTTTCCAACTCCCCGAACATCTTGATATAGCCGCCCAAAGGAATCAGGCTGAATTTCCAACGGGTGCCGTGCCGGTCGGTGCGGCCGAACACCTCGCGGCCGAACCCGACGGAAAAAACCTCCACCCGCACGCCATTATAACGAGCGGCGATGTAGTGACCGCCCTCGTGAACGAACACGATGATCGTCAGGACCACCAGAAAGGAAAGAGCGTACATCAGGGAAGCAAGAACGTAATCCATCCGTCACCCCATCCATGGTCCGGCTTTTCCGTCGCCGTTCAGGAAATCCGGCGTTCCCTCCGGTCCACGTTTTTTCGCATGAAGCCGCCCGCGCGGGATGGCTGAAGCCGTGCGCCGTGCCTCGGCATCCACCGCCATCACTTCCTCCAGGCTGCCAAGCGGAACAGGGTCCAAAGCCTCAAGGGTCCGCGCAACGCTTTCGGCGATATCGAGGAAACCGATTTCACCTGCCAGAAACCTCCCGACCGCCACTTCGTTCGCAGCATTTAGAATTGTAGGGGCAGCCCCTCCCGTTTGCAAGGCCTGCCGCGCCAGCCGCAGGGCTGGAAAGCGTTCAGGATCGGGGGCCTCGAACGTCAGAGTGGCAATGGCCGCGAGATCCAGCCGGGGGGCCGGGGCCGGTATCCGTGAAGGCCAGCCCAAAGCAAAGGCCAGGGGCGTTCGCATGTCGGGCGATCCCATTTGGGCCAACACCGATCCATCCACGTAAGCGACCATGGAATGGATGACGGATTGGGGATGGACCAGAACATCGATCCGCGTTTCGGGAAGGGCAAACAGATGATGGGCCTCGATGATTTCAAGACCCTTGTTCATCATCGTCGCCGAATCGACCGAAATTTTCGCCCCCATGCGCCAGTTGGGATGGGCCACGGCCTCCGCCGGGGTGATATGGGCCATCGCCGCGCGGTCATGGCAGCGGAAAGGCCCGCCCGAGGCGGTCAGGATGATTTTTTCTATTCTATCCCGCTGCGCGAAGTCGAACACCTGGAAAATGGCGCTGTGTTCCGAATCGACGGGCAGAAGGGTCGCCCCGCTCCGCGCCACTTCGGCCATGACCAGATCCCCCGCGCACACCAGGGTTTCCTTGTTGGCGAGCGCCACCACCGCGCCCCGGCGGATGGCGGCGAGCGTCGGCTGCAAACCGGCCGCTCCCACGATGGAGGCCCCCACCCATTCGGCGGGACGCTCCGCCGCTTCGACCACGGCTTTTGGCCCTGCCGCAACCTCGATACCGGTTCCCGCCAGCCGTTCCCGGAGCGCCCCATAGGCACGCTCATCGGCCACGGCGACAAAAGCCGGACGCACGGCGCGCGCTTGTTCGGCCAACACAGCGACATTGGCATTGGCCGTCAAGGCCTCGACCTTGAAACGATCGGGGGAACGGGCAATCAGATCCAGTGTATTGCAACCGATTGATCCGGTTGACCCCAAAACCGTGACCGAACGGTGCTCCCTGGCGGTGTTGTGTGCGTCACGCAACGGTATCTCTTTCCCACAAAAGATCAAACCCAGAATCACGCCCAGAATCACGCCCAGAATCACGAAGGTGTGGGGGTGGCCGTGTCTCCCCCCCGTTTCGTTTCGTCACCCGTTCTACAAATCATGGCCCGAATAGGAACAATTGAATGATTTGTTGCACAAGGGGAAGTCCGCCACAATATTCCCCTCGATGGCCGCCTCCAGCAAGGGCCACTGGAACCACGACGGATCGCGGGCGTGGCAGCGCAGGATCGTTCCATCCGCGGCCAGACGGACCCAGACCAGAATCTCGCCCCGGAATCCCTCCACCAGCGCCATGCCCTCCCCACCGGTCCCGGGCACCGGCTCCAACACCGGCCCTTCGGGCAGACGGTCGAGAATGACCGCCATCAGTTTCAGGCTTTCCTTGATCTCTTCCCGACGCACGCCCACCCGGGCGTTGACATCGCCCCCTTCCAGAACCGGTACGATGAAGTCCAGATCGTCATAGGGGGGATAGGATGGCGTGCGGCGCGCATCGAAATCGCGCATGGCGGCCCGCCCGACAAAGCCCCCTGCCCCAAAACGATGGACAAGATGGCTGCCGATGACACCCGTGCCAACCATCCTGTCCAGAAGGGAGTTCCGGTTGTCGTAAATCTCCATGACGATGGCGAACGCCCCCTTGATCTCCGTCCCCAGGCGACGTATCCGTTCCGCTCCGTCCGGGGTCAGATCCACGGCGACCCCGCCCGGCACGATGCGATCCATCATCAACCGGTGTCCAAAGCAGGCCACCGCCGTGCGCGCCACCTGTTCACGCAAGGCATGACAGCGAGTGAGCAGCACGGGGAAGGCGGCATCATTGCAAATGGAGCCGATATCCCCCAGATGATTGGCAAGGCGTTCCATCTCGGCCATCAGCGCCCGCAACCAGACGGCACGGGGCGGCGCCTCGAACCCAAGGGCGGCCTCCACGGCCCGCGCGAACGCAAAGCCATAGGCCACGGTGCTGTCGCCGGAAATGCGGGCCGCAAGCCGCGCCGCATCAAACACGGAGCGCCCCTGCATCAGCCCTTCGATTCCCTTGTGCACGTACCCCAGCCGCTCTTCCAAACGCACCACCGCTTCGCCGTTGGCGTGAAAGCGGAAGTGGCCGGGTTCGATGATCCCGGCATGCACTGGCCCGACCGGAATCTGGTGCAGTCCCTCGCCTTCGACCGGCAGGAACGCATAAGACCTGCGGACGGCAGGCCCCGGGACCGCCGCCAGGGGCCGGCTGCCTTTCCAAACCCCGTGATCCAGCCAGGGACGGGAGTCGGTCAGCCCCACGGCCTCCAGCCCAAACAAATCATGAATAGCCCTCTCCAGGCGCTGCGCCGCCGGACGCACCACCGAAACGGCGGGAAAACGCCCCTCGGAACACAGCAGCGAAACCACGGCGATGTCCTCGTCCGTGTCATCACGGAGCGCAAGGTACACCCGTTCAGGTTCCGCCCACAGGCCAAGGAGCGACCAGCGGGAAACCTCCATCGCCTCCATCAGCCGCCACCACTGCGCTTCGGAGACTTCGAACCGGGACCAGGGACGGTGCCGCTCCACGGGGATCAGTCCCATGTCATGCCGCAGCCAGCTTGCCAGAGTTTCAGGGAATGTCATCGCACCCTTCAGGAACGTTGGGACGTGGAGGAGAAATCGCCCTCTCCCGCAGTGTGTTTTTGTGTCATGGGCATTCCATCATCCCAGCAACCGGGAGACTGCCTCGAACCACCGCACCAGCGGCGCCGGCAAATAAACCCCCGCCACCAGAACCAGCGCGAGGTGCGCATAGATCGGCACGAGGGACCCTCCCCCCCCGGTGTGCACCAGACCGCGCGGCGTGCCGAACGCCAGCCCTTGTAGTCGCAAGGCCAGCGCGCCAAACCCGACCAGAAGGCCCAGCACCAGCGGCGCGGCCAGAAGCGGCGCCTGGGAAACGGTCGTCGTCACCATCAAAAATTCGCTGGTAAACAGGCCAAGGGGCGGCAGGCCGGCAATCGCCACCATCGCCAACACCAGGGTCCAGCCAAGCGGGGGATGGCTCACGGTCAACCCCCGCAGATCGGCGAGATTCTGGGTGCCCTTCACGTGGGCAACATGGCCAACGATGAAAAAAATGGCCGATTTGGTCAGACTGTGCAGCATCATGTGCAACAGACCCGCAAAATTGGCCATCGCCCCCCCCAGACCGAAGGCAAAGGTGACAAGACCTATGTGCTCGATCGAGGAATAGGCGAACATCCGCTTGATGTCCCGGCGCCGGTACAGCATGACGCTCGCGAGCACCAGGGACATCAGCCCCATGCCGATCATCAGCGGCCCGGGGGCAAGGGTCTTGCCATTGGCCACCAGCAGCATCTTGAACCGCAGCAGTGCATAAAGGGCGACATTCAGCAAAAGACCCGACAGAACGGCCGAAACGGGCGTTGGCCCCTCGCCATGGGCATCGGGCAACCAGGCATGCAGCGGCGCAAGCCCCGCCTTGGTCCCATAGCCGATCAGCAGAAACACGAACGCAAGATCCAGCAGAACCGGATCAAACTGCGGCCCCCACCGCATCAGCTCCGACCACGCCATGGCGTGCAGACCGGCCCCCATGACCGGTTGCGCCGCAAGATACACAAGAATGGTGCCAAACAGGGCCAGCGCGATCCCGACTCCGCACAGAATGAAATATTTCCATGCCGCCTTGATGGAGGCCTGGGTACGGGACAGGCTGATCATCAGGGCGGTGGCCAGCGTCGCCCCCTCGACCGCAACCCACAAAAAGCCAAGATTGTTGGCCACCAGCCCCAGCAACATGGTGAACATGAACGCCTGAAACATGGCATGGTAAAAGCGCAGATTCCGCACATCCAGATGCTTGTGCTCGATCTCGTGGGCGATGTAACCGGCACTGAAAAAACTGGTGGTCAGACCGACAAAGGTGGTCAGAACCACAAGATAAATATTGAAGTCATCAATGAAGAACAAAAGGTCCGTCGGACGATCGACAAAAAATAACGCAAGACTTACGCAAAATGTCGCCATACAAACGCCAATGTTGGTCTTCGCGCCAACCTTGTGGGACGGTGCAAGGGGCAACAGAATGGCGGCAACGGCAGGCAAACCAAGGATGAAAAGAATAACCGTCACCGCCGTTCCCCTCGATGCGATTCCAGATACTGAAGATCGAGACTTTCAAACCGGTCCCGGATGTGAAAGAAAAAGATGCCGAAAATAATGAACGCCACCATCACCTCGAACGCGATTCCCATCTCGACCACCAGCGGCATGCCCTGCACGCCGACGGCGGCAAGAATGAGACCGTTTTCCAGGGCCATAAAGCCGATCACCTGGGTGATGGCATTGCGCCGCGTGATCATCATCAACAAGCCGATCAGCACCGTCGACAGGGCCAGCGCCAGCTTCTCCCGGGTCAGTGCCGCCGAATCCGCGGTCACCGGCAGCACCAGCATGACCGACAGCGCCACGAGAGTCGCACCGGCGACAAGGCTTGGGCCGATGCCAAGGGCGGTATCGATCGTGCGGTGAATGCCAAAATGAATGATCAGCCGGCGCAGCGCATACGGGATGATCCCAGCTTTGACGCTCAATGCGATCAGTGCCGTTGCGTACAAATGGGATTCGCCATGCACATGGGCCTGCCAGGCGGCGGCGAGCGCCAGCCCCAGCGCCTGAAAGGCAAAGATGTTGATCAGCCCGAACATCCGTCGCTGGTAAAGGAGCAGAAAACCCAAAAGCAGCACGCTGCCATCCAGAACGTGGGCAATGTCATAATGCAGTGTGCTCATGATCCGAATCCCAGAAATACAAGGCATCGAAGGGGCGCACGGAAAGCCCTTTCTTTCCCGCATTTCGTTTTTTTGTCATGGGGAAGGAATGCTCCGCCCCCTGTTCCCGTGACTCCTTTCCGCGCCATCACACGGCCCATGAAATGTACAAATAAATCATGGCCAGCACCCCCAGCAGCAGTGCCCCCCCCAGAAACTCGCCGACCCGGAACACTCGCATCTTGGCGATGCTGCTCTCGAAGACGGCCAGAATAACGGCTCCCCCCATCAGTTTGCCGAGATAAACGACAAGCCCCAGGCCGATTCCTGCAAAGCCATCCGCCCGTGTCCCGATGCCAAAGGGCACGAACATGCACAGAATAAGGGAAATGTACAACAACAGCTTGACCATCGCGGCGGCCTCGATCAAGGCCAGGTGACGTCCCGAATATTCAAGAATCATCGCCTCATGCACCATGGTCAGTTCCAGATGCGTCGTGGGATTGTCAACCGGAATGCGGGCGTTTTCGGCGATGGCGACCATGACCATAGCAAGAAGCGCCATCAGCAACGAAACCCGGATGCCGACATCGGTCCCGGTCAGATACTCGGCCACATCGATCAAAGAGGTGGAATGGGCCACCAGGGCCACGGTAAAAATCACCATCAACACCGCCGGTTCGGCCAACGAACCGATCATCACTTCCCGGCTGGCGCCAAGGCCGCCAAAGCTCGTCCCCGTGTCCATGCCGGCCAGGGCCATGAAAAAGCGAACGCTCCCCAGAAACGCCACCAAGGCGATCAGGTCAGCCGTCGGCCCCAGAAGAAGGACCGTGGTGAACGTGGGCACCAGGACCGCCGCAAACCAGATCATGGTGAACACAATATAGGGAATGGCCTGAAACAACCACGATGCGTTTTCGGCGATCACAACATCTTTGCGCAACAAACACGCGAGATCCCGATAGGGCTGCACAAGGCTCGCCCCCCGACGCCCCTGCAACCGGGCCTTTAAAAGGCGCACAAGCCCCGTCAGCGCCGGGGCCAGTGCCAGAACCAGAATCGCCTGAACAATCTGGGCCAGGAGGCCAACGCTCAACAGGCCGCTCACCGTCATCGGATCACCATCATCACCGTCAGAAGAAGAATCAATGCCGCAAACATGATCGCAAGATACTCGCGAATGGACATGAGCTGGGCGGCATCGGACTTGTCCGCGACCCAGCCGATGACCCTCGTCACTGGGCGGTAGAACCATTGCCACACGGGATCGTACAGGGAAACGGTAAAACGGGCGGGGGAAACATCCCCGGGTTCGGGCATCTCCACGTCCTCCCGGGCACGGAAGAGCGTCGTTGCGAACACCCGTCGAATCGGCTGGCTGAACGAGGACGCCGTGTACTGGGTGAGCGGGTTTGGATCGGGACAGCCGCAATCCCAGGCATGGGAACGGGACAAACGCCCTGAAGCCTGCCGCCGCACCAGAAACATCAGGCTTGCCATCCCCATCACCGCCACCAGCAGAATCAAACCGCTGTAGGAACTGTCGCGTTCCGCCAAAGGTTCCATCCACAACAGCCCCCGGCCCCCATCGGCCAGCGGCGGGGCGCCCATCAGGGTTTCGACCACCGGCGACACAATGGACAACACCATCATCGGCGCCACCCCAAGAATCACACAGGCGCCCGCGAGAACGACGAGCACCACCAGGATTCCCCGCTCCGCTTCCTTTGCCATCATCGCCTCGGGCGAACGGGGACGCCCCAGGAACGTAATGCCAAACACCCGCACAAAACAGGCCGAAGCCAGGGCCGTTGCCAGGGCAAGCAAGGCGCCGACCACCGGTACGGCCAGTTTCAACGCCCATTCCGGCAAACGCGGCCCGTTCAGCAACGCCTGGAACAACAGCCACTCGGAGGCAAACCCATTGAGCGGTGGCAGGGCGGCGATGGCCGCGCTGCCGATCAGAAAGGTTGCGGCCGTCACCGGCATGCGGTGAATGACCCCCCCCAGCCGTTCCAGATCCCGATACCCGGTTGCGCTCACCACCGCGCCCGCGCCCAGAAACAAAAGGCTTTTGTACAGGGAATGATTGATGGCGTGGAACAGGCCCGCAACCAAAGACAAACCGGCAAGCGCCGCATACCCGCTTGCCTTGAACGCAACGGCAAGGCCGATGGCCGTCAGAATGACGCCGATGTTCTCGACCGTGCTGTAGGCGAGCACTGTCTTGATGTCCCGTTGCAACACCGCGTACAAAACCCCCAGAACAGCGGTCAGCCCCCCCACGGCCAGCATGGCAAGCCCCCAGCCCCACCCTACGGCGGGCAGAAGATCGAACAGAACACGAATAATCGCATACAGGGCCACCTTGGTCATCACCCCGCTCATCAGCGCCGACACATGAGTCGGCGCCGCGGGGTGGGCCAGCGGCAGCCAGGCATGCAACGGCACAACCCCTGCCTTGGACCCGGCTCCCACCAGAACGAAAAGCACCACCATCGCGCCGGCCCATGGAGAAATATCCGCGCCACGCATCGCCTCGAAGCTGTAGCCTCCCGCCGCGCCGGCCAGGGTGCCGAAGGCGAGCATCATCGCCACCGTCCCGATGGCGGCCATGACCAGATAAACGATGGCGGCCCGCCGCGTCTCGTGATGCTGGTGAGAGGCGAGCACCATGAACCACGAGGCAAGCGACATGAGTTCCCACGACAGAAGGAAGGAAAAGGCATCGTCGGCCAGCGGCACCAGCGTCATGCCCCCCAGGAACAGCGGAAAGAAAAACGCCACCCACGCCGGATCCTGCGTGTGCCGGCGATGCGCAAAGCCATAAAGCGCGCTGAGCACGCCCCCCGTCCCGACAATCAGCAGAAAGATCGCCGCCAGGCCATCCAGTCGGAAACGGGCCGACAGCCATGGCAGCCCCACCGGCACGGCAGCCTCCATCCCGCTGGCACCGGATACGAGAAAGCCTACCATCAGAGCAGCGTTCAGCCCGCACGCCGCCGCGCTGCCCGCATAAATCCATCCCTCTACTGTTTCCCGATCACTCCATTGGCCCATGACGAGTCCCGCCCCGCCCAGGGCAAACAGAATCAGGACCGTCCCTAAAATCATATAGAGCACCGCTTGCCCTCACCCCCCGTTGCACCCCCCCTCTCCGTCTGAAATACGATTCGAACCCCTTCCCGCCCGGGGGCAGGAAAGTCCAGGTGATTGCGACAGACGCGGAGAACGGATTGCCTTCCTTAACCCAACAACGGGAGAAAGTCCACTCCAAACATGCGGGCGATTTTGGAGAAACCCAAAAGAATAACAAAAGTCGATGGCGGAAGAGGCCCTGCCTGCCTCTTCCTTTCATTCTTCCGGGCTGGGGTCACACACGGAAATGAAATTGAAGGCGCCGATGATGTGGGTGACCCGAAATCCATCATCACCCGCGGGCATCATGATGTTGCGGTACAGCACTTCGACCCCCGTATGGCCGAAAAAGCTGCCCGACTCCGTCAGCGGCTTGTGGTAGGTCACGATCCCTGTGGCATAACTCAGGAACTGTTCCCGATAATCGGCGGGCACGATCTCTTGCAAAGTCAGATCGGCGGATAGTTTCCTGAATGCCGAGTCCAACACCGGACTGGCCAGAATGAAACGTGATCGATCAAGACCACTTTCCAGTTTGATGACATAGACATAAGGCGCAAGCAACGGAAAATCGCCGGGCCTGTAGCGTGACGCGACGGGCAAGGGACGCTCGTCC
>WOUV01000044.1 GCA_009773045.1 Rhodospirillaceae bacterium
CCGGCAAAAACGATGTCCTGAATGACCAGGATGGCTACCGCGGCGTGTTCGGTGCCGAGGTGGACAAACAAAACGGTTGGCTCTTTGCCCCGCGGATGGATGAAAACCGCAATGGTACGGTCGATTCGCAGGAAGCCGGCGCAGAGTCGCTGCTGGTCATGCGAACAGGATCGGGCATCGTGCCCGTGGTGGAAGCCGCCGTCACCCGGGCAGTCGTTGATGCGCTCCTCCCTGTGCTCGGACGTCAGAACGCGCCTCCGGTGGTGCCTTCCTTCCAGCAGATCCTGGAAAAACAGGCCGGACCAGTGACAAAAGTGGCGGAAAGCGGCGTCGATCATGGCGTTTGATATGCCGTGTTGGCCTTAAACACACCGTGGGGGAGGGGTCACCCTCCCCCACACCCCCGCATTTCCTGGGAATGGCGCCGGTAACGGAAAAAAGCAGGGCCGTCATCGACATCATCGAGCGTTTCCATGAAAACAAAGCGTTTCCCCGCAAGGTTGGCGACGGTATCGGCCAGGGCGTGGGGACTCGACCAGCGGACCATGCGGAAGGGATCACAGAATCGGGGCCGGCGGCGCACTCCCACCAGCCAATATCCCCCATCGGTGGCCGGGCCGAACACGACATCATGATCCCCCAGGGCACGAAAGGCGGCGGCAATGTGATGGCGTCGCAGGGCGGGGATGTCACACCCAACGATGACGACCGGACCGGGCGGTTGCATGCGCATCGCCCGAGCCATGCGCTGTCCCAGATCGCCCGGCCCCTGTCCGAAGTGAACCCATCCCCGGGGCCAGGGCCGCGACCGGTCAGGCGTAATGGCCAGGACGGTGCGCCAGCGGCGGTCACGGCCCACCCGATACAGTGTTCCCGCAAAAAGAGTCCGCTGAAATCCCAGGGCGGCCACCGCGCCGATGTCGGCGGCCAAACGGGTCTTGACCGTGCCCAGGCGCGGGAACCGGGCGAAAATGATCAGGTGACAGACCAGCATGGGAGCGCGATTTCAGGGCAATCGGGATATCATGGAGAGGGATGCATCTCGCCTTTGGAACGACGGCCGCGCAAAGGAGTCCCCTCGATTAGGAAATGAATGCTTTCGGCAATGTTGGTCACATGGTCCCCGATCCGCTCGATGTTCTTGGCCATGAACATCAAATGGGTGCACGCGGTGATGTTGCGGGGATCTTCCATCATGTAGGTCACGAGTTCACGGAACAGGCTGATGTACATTTCATCAACCTCCTCGTCACGCCTCCAGGTTGTTATGGCCCTGTCCCGATCGCGCTCGATATAGGCGGAGATCACATCCCGGATCAGCTCCTGCGCAAGGCGAGACATGCGCACAATGCCGGTCACCGGGTTGACGAGGGGAAACTGGTTCAACACGATGGATCGCTTGGCCAGATTGGTGGCATAGTCGGCGATGCGTTCAAGGTCGCTTGAAACCTTCAACCCGATCACGATATGGCGCAGGTCGATCGCCACGGGTTGGCGCAACGCCAAAAGGCGCACCACCCGCTTATGGACATCCTGCTCCAGTTCATCGATCTTGACGTCCTCCGCCACGACCTGGTTGGCAAGATCGCTGTCACGCTGGAGCATGGCCTGAACGGCGTTGGCAAGTTGGGTCTCGGCCAAGGTTCCCATGAGCGCGATGGTATTGACGAGCAAGGCCAGTTCCTCGTCGTAGGATTTCACGGTATGGGCCGTATCCTTGTCGTGTGCCATTTCCCTTTGAACTCCATGCTGTCACCCGAAGCGACCGGTCAGATAGCCTTGCGTCAACCGGTGGAGCGGATTGGTGAAAATCTGCTCGGTCATGCCACATTCGATCAGTTCACCCAAATGAAAAAACGCCGTCCGCTGCGAGACGCGCGCAGCCTGCTGCATCGAATGGGTGACGATGACGATCGTAAAATTGTGTTGTAATTCATCGATCAACTCTTCGATTCTGGCCGTGGCGATGGGATCGAGGGCCGAACAGGGTTCGTCCATCAAGATGACCTGGGGGCTGACGGCAATGGCGCGGGCGATGCACAAACGCTGCTGCTGCCCGCCGGAAAGGCTGGTCCCCGGCGCGTGCAGACGATCTTTCACCTCTTCCAGCAGCCCGGCCCGCTTCAGGCTGGTGAGAACGATTTCCTCCAGCCCGGCCTTGCCAGAAGCCAGACCATGGATGCGGGGGCCATAGGCCACGTTCTCGAAAATGGACTTCGGAAACGGATTGGGTTTCTGGAACACCATGCCCACGCGCGCCCGCAGATGCACCACATCGATCTTGGGATCATAAATGTCCTCTCCGTCGAGGGTGATGGTCCCGGTGACCCGACAGATGTCGATGATATCGTTCATCCGGTTCAGGCACCGCATGAAGGTTGACTTGCCGCATCCCGACGGACCGATCAAGGCCGTGACCTCGTTGCGGCCGATGTCGAGAGAGACGTCTTTGATGGCATGCTTTTCACCATAAAAAACATCAACGTTGCATGCCGTCAGTTTGGCACGCGCCGCTTCCACCCGTGGCGCCCCGACCGTGCCATGGGGGGGGTCGTTTGAAGCTCGATACGTCATGTTGTTCTACCACTGTCGCTCGAATTTCTTGCGGATGATCACGGCAAGGGCATTCATGGCGATCAGAAAGATCAGAAGAACCATGATGGCGGCCGCCGTCCGCTCGACGAACGCTCGTTCAGCGCTGTCGGCCCACAAATAGATCTGTACCGGCAGAACGGTCGTGGGATCAAGGGGGGTCACCGGCACATCGACGATGAAGGCCACCATACCGATCACCAGAAGCGGGGCCGATTCTCCCAAGGCATGTGCCATGCCGATGATGGTGCCCGTCATGATCCCCGGAACGGCAAGCGGCAGCACATGATGCAGGATGCTTTGCATCTTCGAGGCACCAACGCCGAGCGCCGCCTCGCGGATGGACGGCGGCACCGCTTTCAAGGCCGCCCGGGCGGCGATGATGATCGTCGGCAGGATGATCAGACTCAAAACCAGACCGCCCACCAGCGAAGCCGACCGCGGCAGACCGAAAAAATCAAGAAAGATCGCCAGCCCCAAAAGGCCGAAGACCACCGATGGCACGGCGGCAAGGTTGTTGATATTGACCTCGATCAGATCGGTGAATCGGTTGCGGGGGGCGAACTCTTCAAGATACACGGCCGCCGCCACCCCAATGGGAAAGCTTAAAACCACAGTGGTCAGCATCAGATAGAAAGACCCCACCACCGCCCCCAGGATGCCGGCCAGCTCGGGTTCCCGCGAATCCCCCGCCGTAAACAGGGTGGTGTTGAAACGATTGTGGATCCCTCCCCCCGCGTGCAAGGCCTTCAACCAGACGATCTGCCGGTCCTTGATCCGGCGTTCGGATTCTGGCACGTCGGGGGAAACCAGACCTTTCAGGAATCGGTCGGCATCGTCATCCAAAGGCGTCTCGATCACGACCGTGGTGCCGATCCGGGCCGGCTCCCGCATCACCACATCGCGCAACCGATGGGAAGCGCCGCTGCTGAGAAGACCGAACAAAAGGCGGCGCTCGGCGCGTTCGGTGACATCGGGAAACAGGGCCGCAAGGCTTTCCCTAACCAAACGCTGATAATCGGCGGACGAAAGGCTTTGCGAATTCCGCCGGCCTTCGGGATCGATCACCGCCGGATCCAGGGCAACGGTCAGGGTGATCACATGCTCGGTAAAGGCGCTGTAGCCTTGCCGCACAATGCTGACGAATAGAAAGACCAGCATCATCAGGGCAAGTCCCACCGCCGCCAGACCATAGAAACGGAACCGGCGTTCAGCAGCGCGACGGCGGCGCAAACGGTCGTACACCGCCGACGGAACCAAGGAAGAGGTCTTTGTGTCAGTCATACTGTTGCCTGTATCGACGCACCACCTGCAAGGCGATGACATTCAAAAAAAGCGTCGCAACGAACAGCACAAGCCCAAGGGCAAAGGCCGCAAGCGTTTTGGGGCTGTCAAATTCCTGATCGCCCACGAGAAGGGTCACGATCTGCACCGTGACCGTGGTGACGGCGGTAAACGGATTGGCGGTGAGTTTGGCCGAAAGGCCCGCGGCCATCACCACGATCATGGTCTCGCCAATGGCACGGGAGGCAGCCAGCAGAATGCCACCGACGATTCCCGGAAGCGCGGCCGGCAGAACGACATGGCGGATGGTTTCCGACCGGGTGGCGCCAAGCCCAAGGGAACCCTCGCGCAAGGCCTTGGGCACGGCGATCATGACATCATCTGCCAGGGACGAGACGAAGGGAATGATCATGATGCCCATCACACCGCCAGCGGCGAGCGCACTTTCGGAAGAAATGGCAACCCCAAGCGCCGCTCCGGTATCGCGCAAAAAAGGCGCAACCGTCAATGCGGCAAAAAAGCCATACACCACGGTTGGAATACCGGCGAGAATCTCCAACAAAGGTTTAACCAGCGCCCGGAAGCGCGGCGCGGCGTATTCTGCCGTATAAATGGCCGTAAACAGGCCAACCGGCACGGCGACCATCATGGCGATGCCGGCAATCAGCAGAGTCCCGGCGAACAGGGGCACGGCGCCAAAGGCCCCCGAGGCCCCAACCTGATCGGCCCGAATCGCCATCTGTGGACTCCACTCAAGACCGAACAGAAAATCCATGAGGGAGACGTGATTAAAGAAACGCCAGGATTCAAACACGAGCGAAACGACGATGCCAACCGTGGTGAGCACGGCCAGAGTCGCACACAGAATCATGAAAATCTTCAGGGCATGCTCGATGCTGTTGCGCGCCCGACAGGCGGGGGTCAGCCTCCGCCAAGCCAATGCCCAGCCGCCCAAGGATGCCCCCACCGCCAGAACGGCCATCAGGACAAAACCGGTTTGCCGCAGTTCCGCATAATGCTGCGCGGCCATCATCAGGGCCGGATCTTTCCGACTGCCATGGCCGGCGGCAAGGGCCTGAATCTCGGCGGTAAGAAAATGCCCTTCCGCCGCCGCCAGGGGGGAAAGGGGAGTCTCCGCCAGACGGTCAAGGGCCAGAATCAGCGCGAAGGGCGATTCCAACGCTCCCCACAGGGCAACCACCACAAGACCTGGTAAAAAAGTCGCCAGGGCGGCACACTGGCCATGATACTGTGGCAGGGAATGGCGAGGACAGGTCATCGCCTCCGCCCGACTGTGGCCAATTCCGAAAGCAAACACACTGACAAGAACAAGAACGGCGATCAGCATCAGAACGTGCATGCGCATGAACAGCCTTGTTGATCCCTGTCGCACGGCGTCTTTCACGATTCCAAGGACGACTTGAAAGACGACCCCGGCGATGGCGCGCACTCTATCGCAAAAGAGTGTCCCCATGGAAACTAAGAAAAAAGGCGCTTCCAAAAACCCTCTTCCATCAGGGGGAGGGCTTGCCCTCCTCTGCGTTTTGTTTTTATGTGAGAAGGAACGGCGGAGCAAAATGGCGGGAGAGAGGATACGTGGCACGCAACGACGAACGTTATAATTTCAAGGATGCCGAAGCCCGTTGGCAGGCGTTGTGGGAACACCACCAGTGTTTCCGCGCCATGGAAGATCCGAAGCGTCCCAAGTATTATGTTCTTGAGATGTTTCCATACCCGTCGGGCCGGATTCACATGGGCCATGTCCGCAATTATACCCTGGGCGATGTGGTCGCCCGCTTCCGGCGGGCCAAAGGCTTCAATGTTCTGCACCCCATGGGCTGGGATGCCTTTGGCCTGCCCGCCGAAAACGCCGCCATCGAACACAAGGTCCCGCCGGCGCGGTGGACGGAATCCAACATCACCGCCATGCGGGAACAACTCCGTCCCCTGGGGCTTTCCCTCGACTGGTCGCGGGAGGTGAGCACCTGCGCGCCCGAGTATTACCGTCACGAACAAAAGATGTTCCTTGACTTCCTGGCCCGGGGATTGGCGTATCGTAAGGAATCGTGGGTGAATTGGGACCCGGTCGAACAGACCGTGCTCGCCAACGAACAGGTGATCGACGGCTGCGGCTGGCGGTCCGGCGTTGCCGTGGAGCGGCGCCGCCTTGCCCAGTGGTTCCTGAAAACCACCGCCTATGCCGAGGAGCTGTTGGCCGGCCTTGACACCCTCGACCGCTGGCCGGAAAAGGTGCGGCTGATGCAGGCCAACTGGATCGGCCGGTCGGTGGGCGCGCGGGTGCATTTTGCCCTTGCCGAGGCCCCCGTCTTCGGACACGAGTCGGTCGAGGTGTTCACGACCCGCCCCGACACCCTGTTCGGCGCGGCCTTTTGCGCCGTGTCGCCGCATCATCCGCTGGCGGTGGCCCTGGCCGGCGATGATCCGGAACTGGCCGCGTTCCTGAAGGAATGCGACCGGACCGGCACCTCCGAGGCCACCCTTGAAACCGCCGGCAAGAAAGGATACCGGACTCCCGTCCGCGTCCGTCATCCGCTGGTGGAGAACTGGACGCTGCCGCTTTATGTCGCCAATTTCGTCTTGATGGAGTATGGCACAGGCGCCATTTTCGGCTGCCCGGCCCATGACCAGCGCGACATGGATTTCGCCCGCGCTTGTGGCCTGACGATCAAGGCCGTGGTGGCCCCGCACGGGGCCGACCCGGTTGCCTTCGCCGCCGGCCTCAAGGCTTCGCCGGTCGCCTTTGAGGAGGAGGGCGTCGTCCTCAATTCCGATTTCCTGGACGGGCTGGACAGTACCGCGGCCAAACGTGCCGCCATCGACCGGCTGGAAGCCCTGGGGCGGGGCCGTGGCACCGTGCAATACCGGCTGCGGGACTGGGGCGTGTCGCGCCAGCGGTATTGGGGTTGTCCGATTCCGGTCATCCACTGCCCGAAATGCGGCGTGGTGCCGGTGCCGGAGTCGGAGGTGCCGGTTCTTTTGCCCGAAGACGTGGCCATCACCGGCGCCGGCAATCCCCTTGACCGCCATCCCACCTGGAAACATGTCCCCTGCCCCGCCTGTGGCGGCCCGGCGCAACGGGAAACCGACACCTTCGACACGTTTTTCGAATCGTCATGGTATTTCCTCCGCTATTGCGCGCCACAGGCGCCAAAGGCTCTCGATCCCGCCGCCGTCGCGTACTGGTTGCCGGTCGATCAGTACATCGGGGGGGTGGAGCATGCGGTTTTGCACTTGTTGTATGCCCGTTTTTTCACCCGTGCCCTGCGGGATTGCGGCTATCTCGAACTGGATGAGCCGTTCGCGGGCCTGTTCACGCAAGGCATGATCTGCCATGAAACTTACAGGGGACTGGACGGAGCCTGGCTGTCCCCCGAAGCGGTGACCCGCACGGAAGACGGGAAAGGCATGCAGACCGCCGATGGGGCCGCCGTGACCATCGGCCGTTCCGAAAAGATGTCGAAATCCCGCAAGAACGTGGTGGATCCGGCCCGAATCCTCGACGCCTATGGCGCCGACGCGGCGCGGCTGTTCATGCTGTCCGACAGCCCACCCGATCGCGATCTAGAATGGACCGATGCGGGCATGGACGGCGCCTGGCGTTATCTCAATCGCGTGTGGCGACTCGCAATGGCCTGTCCCCCGCCCGCAAGGACTTCCGGAACGTTGGGCGCGGCGCCCGAGGCGCTGATTCGCCTGGCACACAAGACCATCGCCACGGTCACCGATGACTTTGAAAAGCTGCGTTTCAATACCGCCGTCGCGCGGATCCGCACCCTGACCAACGCCCTTGCCGAGCTTGGTTCCGATCAGGCGGGAGCGGAAGCAGCGTACCGTTTCGCCCTGGAGACCCTTATCCAGATGCTGGCGCCGATGACACCCCATCTTGCCGAGGAAATCTGGCGGCACCTGGGTCAGGAGAATCTTCTGGCCCAATCGCCCTGGCCGGTGCCCGATCCGGCACGAATCGTGGATGAAACCGTCACCGTGGCGGTGCAGGTGAACGGCAAACTGCGGGGAACGCTGACCCTTGCCAAGGGCGCCGCAAGGCCCGATGCCGAGGCCGCCGCCCGTGCCCTTCCCGCCCTACAGCCTTTCATTACCGGCAAATCCATCCGCAAGGTCATTGTCGTGCCGGACCGCATTGTCAATATCGTGGTAGGATCTTGAGGAAGAACGTGGGATTTCGTCATGACTGGTGCGGCTGTGCCTGAAGCATCCCGCCGTTTTCTGCTTGAAAGTGTTTTGGCCCTGCTTTTGCTTGAGGGGTGTGGCTTTCGCCCCCTTTATGCCCGGCGCGGTGATGTTCCGGCGGAACTGAAGCAGATTCAAATCCCCTCCATCGGCGATCGCATCGGGCAGATTTTGCGCAATGCCCTGATGGATCGCATGACACCCCACGGCACGCCCGAAGCCCCCCTTTATGCGCTGTCGATCACGCTTGATACGGTCGATAAGGAATTCAGCCTGCGCAAGGACAACACGCCCTCGCGCATCAATCGGACCGTGAAGGCGAAGTATCATGTGCAGGATCTGGGGCGAAAGGGGTCTCCGGTCGTGCTTTCCGACACGGTGCAGGTCATCGTTCGCTATAATGTCCTTGATGTCCAGTATGCCACCGTGGTGGCCGAACGTGATGCCGAGGGGCGGGCGGCGCGGTACCTTGCCGATGAAATCGTCAACCGCTTGGCGGTTCATTTCCTGAACACGCCGACCAAAGCCGGAAAAACGCCATGAAGCTGAAATCCACCGGATCGTTCCTACGCCCGAACGTGCGGGCGGCGTTGGTGTATGGTCCCGACGGCGGACAGGTCCATGAAGTGCTGGATTCCCTGACCGTCGTCGTCGTTCCGGACCGCAAAGACCCGTTCCGGGTGAGCGAACTGACGGCGGCCCACGTGCTGGCCGATCCGGCCAAATTGGCCGAGGAGGCCGCGGCCCTTTCCTTGACGGGCGGGCAACGGGTGGTGCGGATTCGCGATGCCGGTGACAGCCTTGCCGGGATTCTTGGGAATTTCCTGGCGGCGCCCGGGGGGGAGACTTTGGTGCTGGTGGCCGCGGGCGATCTTGGCAAGGCATCGAAACTGCGCCGGTTGTTCGAGGAGGCGGTGAACGCCGTCGCCCTGCCCTGTTATCTGGACGATGCCGGAACGCTTGAATCGATCCTTCACGACACGTTGCAACGCTTTGGTCTCAAAGCGGAACCGGCCGCCGTGACCTGGCTGATCGACCGGCTGGGGGGAGACCGTTTGCAAAGCCGGCGGGAGTTGGAAAAGCTTGCCCTTTATGTTCACGGCGCCGCCGTGGTCACGCTCGCCGATGCCATGGCCTGTGTCGGCGACAGCGCCGATCTGACTTTGGAACATCTTGCCCTTGCCGTCGCCGACGGTCCTCCGGCGAAGGCCGACCGCCTGTATGCGCGACTGCTTCTGGAGGGCACGGGGCCGGTTGTGATTGTGCGTGCGCTGATCCGTCATTTTCAAAGGTTGCACCTTGCCTCAAGCCTGATGGCCCGCGGCCACAGCGCCGAACAGGCCATGGCCGCCCTGAAACCACCGCCCTTTTTCAAGGTCAAGGAGCGTTTTCGGAAGCAGGTGCTGGCATGGCCGCAGGAACGGCTGGCGGCGGCGCTCGATCTTTTGACCCAGACCGAAATCGACTGCAAAAGCACCGGCATGCCGGATCAGGCCGTTTGCGGACGGACCGTGCTGCAGCTGGCCCGGCGGCACAACGGCGCGCGGGCGGGCGGATAGGGACGGACAGATCTTTCTCCCGTGTTTCGTTTCAGGGACATTCCGTTTCCCGCGCAAGGATCTGCACATCGCTCAGACGGCGGAGTCTCAGGTATCCTTCCAAAGGATGAACGGGAAACCCATGCCACGCCGTGGGGCTGTTCCGGCAGGACGTGATGCCTCTTTTCTCCATCCATATCGACAGGATTTCTTCCTCACTGAGCGACAGACCCGGCAAAGGCGAGTAGCCAAGCGCATACAGGCGGTTCTTCTGCAAGGCCTGTCGTGCGGTCACGGCATAACCCGCAAGCAGAGCAAGTTCGGCATTGACGGGGTCGATCATGCCCATGGTCAGGCTGAAACCATCCTTGCGGAAGAAATTGACCGGGAATCCGCGGGCGATAAGAACGATTCTTTTCACGCGGTCGCCATATTTGAACGTGTAGGTCAGGCCGGAGGGATTGGTTTCAATATCGATATCATGAATCGCCGCAAGCCGGGGTTCGCTCGCCAGGAGTCTTGCACGGTTCTGTGTTCCGCCTTCGAAAAACTGAATGATTGCGTCGAATTCCGTTCTTTTGGAGGACGCGCTGACAAGGAAGACCTGCGGCGCTGGCCCATGGGCAAACGCCACCAGCATGGAAAGTGTGAAAGAAGCCTCGCCCGTGCTCCCGATCACCACAACTTCCGTGTCAAAAAAATTCCTCAAGTCTTCATGGGAAGGCAGAACTTCGTGGCCATCAGCCCGGGCGACGGTCGCAATGTCGTCGTTCGAATCAAGGACCGTGATCTGGCACGCCATGCCGTTCAAACTCAAAGCCATGCTGCGCCCAATGATGCCATAGCCGATGATCAGCACGCGCCGCAGGGCCAGGAACTCATCGTAAAGATATAAAAGATAGGCCAGTTCATCCACGACGCGCCGCCCAAGGAAAAAGGCTTCGTAGCGCATTTTCATGTCTGATCGGGCGATCGTGAAGGCCGGATAGGCAAGGCCATATTTGCGAATGGCATCCGCGCAACGTATGGCGCCTGACATGGTTTGTTCCACTACACCCACAATGGCTTCGGGGTCCACAAGCCCCTCCGCGCAGCAGCGTCGCAGCGGTTCGTAATGATAGCCGCCATCCTCGATCACGAGCAATTTACGGGACCCCGTCAACGCCGGGGCGATCACATGACGCAAGGCATGGGCAATCATGGACTCCATGGCATCACTGAAAGTCTCTACACGCTCCACAAGACGCTGCTCCGAGCAGAATAATTCGAACCCATTTTCATGAAAGGCGGCATGATACAAAGTTCCCGGATAGTGGCTCGGAACCGCGGCGTTTCTGTATGGAACCGCAATAAAAACTGATTTAAAAAATAAATTATTGAATATTCCGTCCAATATAAAAACGTCATCAAGAAAATGATTTATGTGGAGCACAACAATATCATTGAACATGTCATGTTGATTCATTATATTAATAACCTTGGAAAGAACAGGAAAGTGACTCTCTATCATACGCATGTTTGTTTCTCTTGTTTCATATTCCATGGATGATATGGCATAAATTATCACATTGTCTCTCATGATATGTCATGAATCATGGAAATTGACTCTAAGACATTCTCTATTTCATTGTCGTATTGTATTCTTATGTTCATATAATGGCACAAAATTACATTAATGATACTTCATGAACGAAAGACATATCCAGAGTGGGACATATGGAAATACACAGTCCCTGAGAAAAGAGAGAAGGCGGCAAAAAAGTGGACACCTCTGGAAACTGGCGCTGCGCAGCGATTCGTGATTCTCTCTCTTGTGGTGACGTGCTAGGGGGCTAGGCATGAAGGGGCAAGTCGGTTT
>WOUV01000045.1 GCA_009773045.1 Rhodospirillaceae bacterium
GGCAGGCGCAGCACCTGTTCCGCCAGATGACGCAGACGCGGCTTGGCCTCTTCCGGAATGTCGGTGACCGTGGCGGGGAAGAGCACGGTCAAACGATCCTCCAAACGATCTTCCTGCGCGGGAGCGGAGGGTGGTTTTTTGTCCTGCTTTTCCACATCACGAGGCAGCGGCGGGGGAGTCAGCAGAGAAGACGGCGACGGAGACAGAACAACCGCTCCCCCCGCCGTTGGGGCAATACTGATCTGGGACCCCTGCGGACCGGGAGGCATGGCCGGGGCTGGCAACACGTCGGCATTGGGCGTATCGCCGGAAGGGGCGGCGGCGGGCACCACCGTTTCGACAACGGACGGTTCCTTCGGGAGAGGCCTGGGGGGAGAGGCCTGGGGCACTTCTTCCGTTCGCGCCGTTTGCGGGGGCCTGGTTTGCAGAGGCGTGGTTTCCTTGTGGAGCGTTTCTTTTTGAACTGGTTGTCCGCTGTCCTGCGCCGGCATGCCCAGACGGAGCGGGCGCTGGCCGGGACGCGGAGGCGACTCACGACGCACCCCCGCGGGCGCTGCGGGCCTTGCCGGCGTGATCCGCGGAATCATCATTTGCGGCAGGGTTTCCGGTGTTCCAAGCTGTTCCAGAACCGAATAATCAACGATGACGCTGGATGAATTCGTGGGAAAAACCTCTGCCTTCGCCGCATGACCCCCAAGGAGCGGCACAAGCACCACCGCGCACGCCCGCCATCCTTTCCGGTGCGCCACCAACACTCCCACTCTCCTGTAAACGCCTTTGGCCACGCAGGCCACCATAGCCTATCACTGTGGGGACCGGCAACTCTTAACACAAACAAACGGCCTCGCGCTTCAGGAGGGCACGGTCGCCATCGCAGGGCAGTAGAGCCGCCTTGGGTTCCGTCGGGCTGATGCGTCAAGGAACCCCGTCGCCCGCGGACTTGGGCTTCCATTGGCGTACCCACTGCTGGGCCTTGGCAAGTTGCGCGGGGGTCAGACGGGCGGAGAATCGATCGCGCTCCCCGACAAGCGCGTCGCGGAATTCTGGCGTCGCGCGAGAAGCGGCAAGGTTCAGCCACCCGTATGCGCTCACAGAGTCCTGCGGCACGCCTTGGCCGTTGTAGTACCCGTTCCCGAGGTTGAATTGCGCTGCCGCAAGCCCCTGCTCGGCGGCCTTTCTAGGCCATAATATCTCCCCTGGCGGAGCGGCGGCGCTTGTAGCAACACACCCGGCCAGGAGAAGGGCGCACGCGCCGATCCGGCACCAATGCGGCATCCTGGAAAACCGATTCATCGCCCCCCCCCTTTACCATCCGGCGTCTTTGATGGCCGGCCTTCCTCCATCCCCAGGGTAATCGGGTGCAGAAGGCAGAAATCACGGGCCGATGCCGCGCAATAAGATGTTTTGCGCTTCCGCATCCCTCTGCTCGGCGGCCTTGCGAGACCACCTGGCAGCCTCGGCGTCGTCCTGCGGCACGCCTTGGCCGTTGTGGTACATGAACCCGAGGTTGACTTGCGCTGCCGCAAGCCCCTGCTCGGCGGCCTTGCGATACCACTTGGCAGCCTCGGCATGGTCCTGCGGCACGCCTTCGCCGTTGGCGTACATGAACCCGAGGTTGACTTGCGCTGCCGCAAGCCCCTGCTCGGCGGCCTTGCGATACCACCTGGCAGCCTCGGCGTGGTCCTGCGGCACGCCTTGGCCATTGTAGTACCCGTTCCCGAGGTTGAATTGCGCTTCCGCATCCCCCTGCTCGGCGGTCTTCCTAGGCCATAATATCTCCCCCTGCTCGGCGGCAGCGCTTGTAGCAACACACCCGGCCAGGAGAAGGGCGCACGCGCCGATCCGGCACCAATGCGGCATCCTGGAAAACCGATTCATCGCCCCCCCTTTACCATCCGGCGTCTTTGATGGCCGGCCTTCCCCCATCCCCAGGGTAATCGGGTGCAGAAGGCAGAAATCACGGGCCGATGCCACGCAATAATTCGCCAAACGGCTTGTGCAGATAGTCATTGGTGGCCAGGATATTTCCCGTGAGAACGGGATTGCGGCCGTCATCCATATCACTCACATACCCCCCCGCCTCGCGAACGATGAGAACCCCCGCCGCGACATCCCATGGTGAAAGGTTACGTTCCCAATACCCGTCATAACGGCCCGCCGCCACGTAGGCCAGATCAAGAGCCGCCGACCCCATGCGACGCACTCCGGCCGAATGGGCCATCACGGTTTGCAGTTCGGCCAGAAACCGATCGTGGGCCGGACGCCCGAGAAAGGGAATGCCGGTTGCGAAAACAGATTCCTCCACTCTCCTGCGCGCCGACACCCGCAAGCGATGATCGTTCAGATAGGTCCCGATGCCCTTTTCGGCATAATACAGTTCATCGGCCACCGGATGATAGATCACGCCGGCCATGATCTCGCCCATTCGTTCAAGGGCGATGGAAATCGAGAAATGCGGAATGCCGTGCAGGAAGTTGGTGGTGCCATCCAACGGATCGATGATCCAGCGGCTGTCCTTGTCACGGCCTTCCTCGGCCCCGCCTTCCTCCAACAGAAAACCGAAATCGGGCCGGGCCTTTTTCAGTTCCCGGTACAGTGTTTGTTCGGCCTTGGTGTCGGCGGCGGAAACGAAGTCATTGGTGCCCTTCATGGAAACCTGAAGCTGTTCCACCTCGCCAAAATCCCGCACCAGGAGGCGCCCGGTTTTTTTGGCGGCACCCAGCATGACGTTGAGAGTCGGGGAAAGATAAGCCATGGGTGCGTACCTCTCAATCCTTGGCCCGTTCCACGTAGCTACTATCGACGGTGTTGACCACGATGCGCGTACCGGCTTCGATGAAGGGCGGGATCATGACCTTGACACCGTTCTCAAGCACCCCCGGCTTGTAGGAGGAGGCCGCCGTCTGCCCCCTGACGACGGCATCGGCCTCCACCACCCGCATGGTGACCGTCGGCGGTAGGGTCACCGTCACCGGGCTTCCTTCCAGGAAATCAACGGTCACGCCCATGCCCTCTTGCAGGAACGCGGCCTGTTCACCAAGAACATTCCGGGAGAGGGTGAACTGTTCGTAGGATTCGGTTTCCATGAACGTGATCTGGTCGCCGTCGGCGAACAGATAGCTGCACTCTCTCTCCTCGACGGTCAATTTTTCCACCGTGTCTTGCGTTCGCCAGCGCACGTTGGTCTTGGTGCCGGAGCGGAAGTCGCGCATTTCGACCTGGTTGAAGGCCCCCCCCTTGCCCGGCTGGATCAGTTGAATCTTCAAGACCGTCCACTGACGGCCTTCGTGTTCGATGATCATGCCTGGGCGAATCTGGTTGGCTTGAATTTTCATGGGCCGGTTTCCGTTTGCTTCGGGGGATGCCACGTGTCAGGGGCTTGGGCGCGGACCCTAACAGCTTGCTGCGGCCAGTGCAATCGCACTCATGACGGCGCTGTTTCTTCTGGTAGAAAGCAGAATGGAGAATCGGGGACGGAGGCCATGCCTCCCCCCCGCATCCCTGGTCCCTTTCACGTTCCGGGACAAAACAGATGTTCCTTGCCCCAACTCCCATGGACCTTGCCTTTGCCGAAGCCGAGGCGGCCTTTATCCGCGGTGAGGTGCCGGTGGGGGCGGTCGTCGTCGATGTCGAATCGGGACGCCTGTTGGCCCGGGCCGGCAACTGCGTGCGGGAATGGTCGGACCCGACCGCCCATGCGGAAATGCTGGCCCTGCGCACCGTCGCCGCCGCCCAGGCAGCCCCGCGCCTGCCGGGGTGTGATCTTTATGTCACCCTGGAGCCTTGCCCCATGTGCGCCGCGGCCATGGCCTTGGCCCGCATCCGCCGCCTGTATTTCGGCGCCTATGATCCCAAGGGAGGGGGCGTTGAGCACGGTCCGCGGTTGTTCACGTGGCCCACCTGTCATCATTGGCCAGAGGTCTATGGCGGTGTGCAGGAACGCCGGGCGGCCATTTTATTGCGGCGATTCTTTGCGCTTCGTCGCCCGGATCACGGCGCCATGTCCCGGGTGGGGGGAAGATCCATCCGGTCCACATAGGCCTCGATTTCCCGCACCAGAACCTCCAGATGATCGCGATAGAAATGGTCCGCCCCCGCAATGGTCCGGCACATGACGGCAGGGCCTCGCTGCCGGGCCAGCCTGTCGGCAAGGTGTGCCACCGTCGCTTCCGACACGAAAGCATCGTTCGTCCCATGCACGATCAAACCCGAGGCCGGACAGGGCGCGAGAAACGAAAAATCATGCAAGGCAACCGGCGGTGAGACCGCGATGAAAGTGGTGATCTCGGGCCGGCGCATCAAAAGATGCAATCCGACCCACGCGCCGAACGAATACCCCGTCACCCAGCATCCCCTTGCCCCGATATTGGCGTTCTGCAACCAGTCCAATGCCGCCGCGGCGTCGGCCAGTTCGCCCATGCCGCTGTTGAACACGCCTTGCGATCGACCAACGCCGCGGAAATTGAAACGCAACAGCGAAAAACCGCGTCGTGCCAGGGTCTGGTATAAGCCGTAGACGATTCTGTTGTTCATGTTTCCCCCGTGCTGGGGATGGGGATGTAAAATCAGTGCAACAGGCGGGTTGGATTTGGTCGCGTGGTGGTAGCGACCTTCCAGACGGCCTTGTGGTCCGTTGAAAATGATTTCCGGCATAGGTGCCCTAGCGGCTGGGGTGTGCGATCAAATCTGACTGCATCATTCTACACCAAAATGCCGGAAATGTTTTATCCGGCCGCGGCATTCTTGACCAAATAGCTCAGACATCGTATATTCGAAACAGACTTTATTGTTCCTGTCGTATCAACGTGTGCCTCGCGCATCCTTTACGGGATTGTGATGCCCGATCCAACGGATAGACTAACACAATAACAGCCATGATTTTCAAGCAGCTTACGGAAGACATCGATTCTATTATAGCGCGTGATCCTGCCGCACGGTCGCGTCTTGAGGTTGTCTTGTGCTATCCGGGCTTTCATGCCCTGCTTTTCTACCGTCTGGCCCATGGGGTGTGGCGGCGGCATTTCAGGCTTCTTGCCCGGTTCATTTCTCATTTTGCCAAGATCTTCACGGGTGTCGAGATCCACCCGGGCGCGGTGATCGGGCGCCGCATGTTCATCGACCATGCCACGGGTGTGGTCATCGGCGAAACCACCGAAATCGGCGACGATGTGACTCTGTACCAGGGAGTGACCTTGGGCGGCACCAGCCTGCACAAGGGAAAGCGTCATCCCACCATTCAAAATGGCGTCATCGTTGGCGCGGGCGCTCAGGTTCTAGGCCCCCTGACGGTCGGTGCCGGCGCCCGCATCGGCGCCAACGCCGTTGTCATTACCGATGTGGCCGAAGGCGCCACCATGGTCGGCATCCCGGCCCGGGTGGTGTTACGCAAGGCCGAGGAGGTGAGCGATGTCTTTTGCGCCTATGGCACACCGGAAGGGCTTGCCGATCCGGTGGCCCGGACCATAACGGGGTTGCGATCCCAGGTTTCGCAACTCCTCGATCGGGTGGATGAACTGGAGCGACGCCTTGAGGCAACCGAGGAAGAACGGCACCTGTTGCAAGCGCAGGTTCGGGCGTGCGTCTCCCAGGATGGTTTCCGGCGGACCGCCTCAGGCGGCAGTCGGGAGTAGCTGGAAGCGGTGGTGATGAAAACGTCACGCGCCCAGGAAAATCATAAAACCGTGTCTGGACAATCACAAAAAGCGTACACCGAAAAAGCTGAAGCCGGGGAAATCGGCTCGATCGGGTGCATGTGACAAGGGAGAGGAATCGGTGAGACTAAGCACAAAAGGGCGCTATGCTGTCATGGCCATGGCTGATCTTGGCTGTTATGCCCAGGCCCGTCCCGTTACCTTGGCCGATATTGCCGAGCGACAGGAGATATCTCTTTCGTATCTTGAACAACTCTTCGGAAAGTTGCGTAAGGGTGGACTCGTGCGCAGCGTGCGCGGTCCGGGGGGCGGGTACTTTCTGGCCCGTTCCACGGATCAGATCCGAATTTCAGACATCATCCTTGCTGTTGATGAGCCTATCCAGGCCACACGATGTACACCAACTTCCCCCGCCGGCTGCCACAACGATAAAGGCCGTTGTCTGACCCATGATTTGTGGGAGGAACTCAGCAATCAGATCTACCTTTATCTCAGTTCCGTTTCGTTGAGTGCGGTGTGCGAGGGAAGGATTCTTGGAACAAGCGGAATGTTCCACAGCAGTTTCAACACGCCCCTCATGATCAACGCGGCAGAATGATGCAGAAAATCGTGGAGGGGTTGGGGGAAGCGGTGCTTCCCCCACGGTTTGTTTTGTTTCCGCCGACCATGTCAGGACCGGCACGATCACGCTTTCAATCTGTCGTCGGGACAGGGGACCGAAGTAACGGCTGTCGAAGGACCGGTCCGTCGTATCGGACAACAGCAGCACCTCGGAATCCTCAAGCATATAATGGGTTCGGTAGGCTTGTGGCAGGGGACGTCCCGCACCGTCGTGCATGAACGGCACACTATGGGGAGAAAAAACGCCGTTGATCAATATACCGTTTGCGCCAATGGTCACGGAATCACCGCCCAGGGCTGTAACACGCTTCATGAGAAAACCATATCCGCCGGGACATGGGCCGCTTTTGATATACCGACGGTGGTGCGCCTCGTGGAAAAGGGGGGGATCGGGTGGACACACAGACACATACCCCCCCCGGATCAATGGGGCCGTGGTGGTCCGGTACAAACCGGGGGGAATGCTTTCGGTCGTGTTGATGCGTGCACCGATTAGAAACAGCCCGGCGATCAGGAACAAAAAGCATGTGCAGGCGTGACGAATGCCGGGCCTCGATGATGCCGCAACGAATCGCCCGGGTGCGGGCGAACAGATCGTGCAGCGTGTCGCCATCGCCCCAGCGGATAGCCCGTTGCAGCGCGGTGAGATCTTCGGTAAAGCGTTGCAGCACGTCCAGTATGGCCTCCCGATTGTTCAGAAAAATGTCCCGCCACATAACAGGATCGGAGGCCGCAATGCGGGTAAAATCGCGAAACCCGCTGGCTGAATACTTGATAACCTCCTGCTGCAAATGCTCCTCGAGATCCGTCGCGGTGCCAACGATGGTATAGGCGATCAGATGCGGCAGGTGCGAGGTAATGGCCAACACCCGGTCGTGATGGAGCGGATCCATCAGATCGACCTTCGCCCCACATGCCTCCCACAAGGCGCGCACCCGCCTCACACCGTGATCGCCGGTTCCCGGCAGCGGCGTCAAGATGGTCCAGCGCCCCACGAACATCTCGGCATGACCAGCCTCCGGCCCCGAATATTCGGTGCCGGCAATGGGATGACCCGGCACGAACGACACCCCGGGCGGCACATGGGGCGCCACGTCACGAATCACGGCTTCCTTCACCGATCCCACGTCAGTCACGATGGCGCCCGGGCGAAGGTGAGGCGCCATGGCCTGGCTTACGGCGCCACAGGCGCCAACCGGCGTGCACAGCATGACAAGATCGGCCCCCGCAACGGCTATGGCCACATCATCGGTCACGGTATCCACGAGATCGAGCCGCAAGGCCGCTTCCCGGGTGGCGGCGCTGCGGGCACAGGCCACCGTGTGCGCGGCCAGCCCGTCGCGCCGGACAACACGCGCCACCGACGACCCGATCAACCCGATCCCAATGAAGGCGATGCGTTCGAACATCCGCGCCGTCATGCCGCATCCCTGCGGCTGACAAAATCCGTCAAAACCTCCACCACCGTTTGCATATCGGTATCACGACCAATAGAAATGCGGAGCGAGTGCCCCAGGCCATAACTGTTCATCCGTCGGACGATCAGGCCGCGACGGCGTAAAAAAGCATCGGCGGCCCCCGCATCGCGCCCCGGTTCATCGGGAAAGCGCACGAGAACGAAATTGGCCACGCTATCGGTCGGGATCAGCCCCAGCGCTCGCAACTGCTCCGTCAACCATGGGCGCCAGAGCATGTTATGGACACGGGAAAGCTCGGTGTAGGCCCTATCTTCAATGGCCGCGATACCTGCCACCTGGGCAGGGGAGGAAACATTGAAGGGACCACGGATGCGGTTCACGGCATCGATCACCGCCGGCGGACCATACGCCCACCCCAACCGCAACGCCGACAGGCCGTGAATTTTTGAAAACGTGCGCGTCATGACCGTGTTCGCGCCCCCGTCCACCAGTTCGGTCCCCGGGGTGTATTCCGCGCGGTCCACATACTCGGCATAGGCGGCATCAATGACCAGTAACACCGACGCCGGCAGCGCCCGACGCAGGCGCGCCATCTCCTCGGCCGGAATATAAGTCCCGGTCGGGTTATTGGGATTGGCGAGGTAAACGATCCGGGTGCGGGAGGTGACACACGCCAAGAGAGCGTCAACGGTGGTGCAAAGGCCCGACTCCGGCGCCCCCACGGGTGTTGCCCCCACCGTATGGGCGATGATCGGATAAAGCAAGAAACCATACTGGCTATGGATGATTTCATCCCCCCCACCGGCATAGGCATGGGCCAGCAAGCTCAACAGTTCATCGGAACCGCTTCCGCACACGATACGTGCCGGATCAAGGCCATGACATGCACCGATAGCGCGACGCAGGGCGTGCGCCTCGCCATCCGAATAGCGGTGCAGGGTGTCGGCTGCGGCGCGATACGCGGCGACAGCCCGCGGGCTGGGGCCCAGCGGGCTTTCATTGGACGACAGTTTGATGACCGTCTCGACTCCGGGAAGGACCGCTTCCCCCCCCACATAGGGAGAAATTTTCAGAACACCGGAACGGGGCATGAGGTCAGGCATAACAGGTCTCGCAATCATGGAGAAAAGAGTTCGGCAGGAGAAAGCGGCACCGCATACCCACCTAGCACCACGGTGCGTATCGCAATTCCCCCCTCCAGTCGGCACAGGACGTGCAGCCGGTCGTCCTCGCGGGTCATGAAGCCCGGGGTTTCCATCAAGTGAAGATGGATATGACCGCCGATAGCGTGAAACCCCTTGCACACCGTTTTGTTCAAACCCGCCCCCCCCATCAGACGGCGCACGGTGGCCCGGCTGACGCCGTCGGAGGTTTCCAGAAGGAAGAAGGTGTTGTCGTGACCAGACGACTCGGGCACCATGCGGGCAACCGCCACCGCCTCGATGCCATCGCCCCGCCCCGGGCCGGAACCAACGAACGGCAGGCGGGCGATGATTTTCGGATTCCCGGCGCTGTCGGAAGCCAGGGTATGCCACCACGGGGTCGATTCGTCCTCTTGGGGCATGGGCAGAATGCCGATAGTGGCCGAGCCGTCGGTGACGGCGCGGATGACCTGCCCCACCGAGCTGTAGGCGGTGGCGGGGGTATAGGCGCCATACTGATCGCGCGCCAGTTCAAGATAGCCGGCGCCACGCTGGGGCATGTAAACGGCAAGGGCAAACGGCCCCTGCAAGCCCACAAGGGCACTAAAAATCTCACGCCACAGGCGCACTAGAACCATTTTGGGGAAACGCCCGCTATGGTGGCTCAAAAGCCGGCGCAGAACCTGGGCCTCGCGGGCCGGGTGCACGTAGATGCCGCCCGTCTTGGCAGCGCCAATTTTCTCGACGATCTCGGTCCGGCGCATCAAAAGATCGTGGAGGGCCTCGTCGATGGGGTCGATTTCGTGGCGGAGTTTGGAGAGCATGGATTCTTCGCTGCTCATGGCATCATCGGGCTTCAAAGCATCACACATCATTCATGGAAAAAAAGAATACTACTCGTCCCGGCGCGGCCCGCAAAGCAAAACAAACCGTTGACACGCTCCGTCCTTCCTCCTAGCTATCCTCTGGCCAGAAAGTGGAGGCGCACCAACGATGCAGGCATCCCCCCCCCCTCCGGCGTGGGGCGAAGGACACAGACCAGAAGGCCTGACAGTGACTCTGGGACGGGACCGGCCACTCGCCCTTGATTGCGGGATCGAAATGGGGCCGTTCACCATCGCCTATCAAACCTATGGGCGCCTTAATGCCGATCGCTCCAACGCCATCTTGATCTGCCATGCCTTGACCGGCGATCAGTTCGTGGCCGATCCCCACCCCATTACCGGCAAGGCCGGATGGTGGAGTTTTGTGGTGGGTCCGGGGCGGGTCCTGGATACGGACCGGTTCTTTCTGATTTGCGCCAACGTGCTGGGCGGCTGCATGGGATCGACCGGGCCAAGGGAAACCAACCCGGCGACGGACCGGCCATGGGCATTGTCGTTTCCGGTCATCACCATCGCCGATATGGTGCGGGCGCAGGCGCGGCTTTTGGATCATCTGGGAATCGGGCAGCTTTTTTGCGTGATCGGCGGGTCCATGGGCGCCATGCAGGCGCTGCAATGGACCGTCAGTCATCCGGACCGGGTCTTCGCGGCGGTGCCCGTGGCCGGGTCCTACCGCCATTCGGCCCAGAACATCGCCTTTCACGAAGTGGGCCGGCAGGCCATCATGGCCGATCCCAACTGGTGCGGCGGCGATTACCTGCGCGAGGGCCTGGTGCCGCACCGGGGGCTGGCGGTGGCCCGCATGGCGGCCCATATCACCTATCTTTCCGAAACGGCGTTGCATCGTAAATTTGGTCGCACCCTTCATAACCGGGCGCAGGTCACCTATGGCTTCGATGCCGATTTCCAGGTCGAGAGTTACTTACGCCATCAGGGGTCCACGTTCGTGGATCGATTCGACGCGAATTCCTATTTGTATATCACCCGGGCCATGGACTATTTTGATCTGACGGTCGAGCATGACGGCGTCCTGGCCCGGGCCTTTCGGGGCACGAAAACGCGGTTCTGCGTGGTTTCTTTCACCTCTGACTGGCTGTTCCCGACATCGGAAAGCCGGGCGGTGGTGCATGCCTTGAATGCCGTCGCGGCCAATGTCAGCTTCGTTGAAATCGAGACCGACAAAGGGCATGACGCTTTTTTACTCGATGAACCCGAATTTCACACCACCCTGATCGGCTTTCTGGAGGGAGCGGCCGAACATCGTGGTCTGCCCCGGCGGCGCCAGTCATGAACAGGCGATACCAGCCATGAATGCGACCGATTCCGGCAATGCGATTCGCATCGACCTGATGCTGATCGCCAACATGATCGCCCCCAAAGCTCGGGTGTTGGACGTGGGGTGTGGCGAGGGCGTGCTTCTGGAATACCTAGGCGCGTTCAAGCAGGTGGATGGTCGCGGCATCGAGCTTTCCATGACCGGCGTGCGCGAAGCGGTGCGGCGGGGGCTGTCGGTGATCCAGGGCGATGCGGACACCGATTTGAAAGATTACCCCAGCCGGTCGTTCGACTATGTGGTGCTGAGCCAAACCCTGCAAGCCACCCATAATCCCCGGCGGGTGCTGGAAAACCTTTTGCGCATCGGCACCCATGCCGCATCTTTTGGCGCATGGCCGCATGCCGGTAACCGATTCGCTGTCCTATCAGTGGTGGGATACGCCCAACATTCATTTCTGCACGGTGCGGGATTTCGTCATTCTGTGCGCGGAAATGGGAATCGTCATTGAACAGGGGGTGACTCTTGACCGGCAGGGCCGTGTCCAGAAATTCACCTCCGTCGGCGCCCGGGCCAATGCTCTGGCTTGCCAAGCCGTTTACAGGCTGCGGCGGGAGGCGGACTCATGAAGAAAGAAAAAGGAATCGAGAGGGGGTGTGGGAGAGGCCTGGCCTCCCCCACACCCCCTCTCGATTCCTTGGCATTGGGATTTCCCCTTCGGTTGCCGCGTATTCAATTTGACGTCAGGCGTTACAGCGATCGTCACTACGATCCAGCAAATGAAATACGGATCTGCAATGCTCGGAGAACTCTCTGGCTCTGATATTGAATCCCGCCGCTCTTATCTTCCTTTCCCATTCTTTCAAACTGTATCGACGATACCCGATTTCCCATTGATGCTCGAACTCTGGCTCTGGCGTAAATGATTTTAGAAAGAGAAGTTTCTTCATCGAAAAATAGTGTCGAAAGGTGTGCGCATTGAAATACAAGTCGAAGGTGACCTGGAACCCTATGTAGGGAACCGATAGAACGACATACCTTGCTTCACTGTCGTGGAATGTGCGCAATACTTTATCTGTTGCGCTGTAGGGTATATGCTCCAACGTTTCGCAACATACGATTGCACCGTAGCCACTAATGTCGCTTGCGTCCACATCAAGCAAATTTTTTTGCAGATGAGGAGAATCTGGATCCTCGAAATTGCGCGGAATCCTATCGAGCGTCGTAACGCTATACCCTGCATTCCGCAACAAAGCGGTCACCGCGCCCAGGGCGGGACCAACTTCCAGAATTTTCATTGCATTGACGCGACCAAGCAATTCCATCTGCATCCATTGATGCAATATTCTTTTGCGAGAATAATACCTAAGCCATTCTTGTGGTCTGTTGTTTGCGTTTTTCATCTTGGATTCATGCGCGCTATTTCATTTGTGCAGGGTGGCATTTCTTCTTGAGTGAACCGTATTGGCTTCTGGAGCGTTTTCCGATCACGGAGAAACGGCTTTCAACCACTTTCCCACGCGCGGCCACGGGCCGCGTCTGCGTGCTCCCTGGCCCTCTAATGAGAGAAAATGTCCTCTTCCCCCCAGCCGGCAAGGTCAAGCGCCGCCCGATGGGGGAGAAACTGAAAGCATGCCTGCGCCAGTTCGCGACGGCCCTCACGCTCCAGCAAATGATCCAGGCGACTTTTCAGGGCATGAAGATGCAACACATCGGTTGCCGCATATTCAATCTGTTGCGGCGTCAATTCTGTGCTGCCCCAATCGGACATCTGCTGCTGTTTCGACATCTCGATGCCCAGAAGATCGCGGCACACATCTTTCAGGCCATGGCGTTCCACGTTGGTACGGGCCAGCCGCGAGGCGATCTTGGTACAATACACCGGCGCGCACACCACGCTAAGATACTGCCGGATCACCGCCAGATCGAAACGGGCGAAGTGAAAAACCTTGAGCACCTGGGGCGCCGCCAGCAGATTTTTGAGATTGGGACAGTCATAATCGCGGGCAAGCTGAACGACATGACACTGACCGTCGCCGTTCGAAAGTTGTACGACACACAAACGGTCCCGCCTGACCATCAACCCCATGGTTTCGGTATCCACCGCAACCACATCGCCGAACGAAACCTCGTGCGGCAAATCACCCCGGTGGTAATGCGTTATCACGCGCCCCACCTTTGATTTTGAACGCGCGTTCTTCTTTCCATTGCTCAACTGACCTCACCGACGGAATTTCTGGTCAATCCCTCCCTCTCCTGAAACTTCCGTTGTTTCAGGAAAGCCCCATTGAAAAGAGAGTGAAGGGAGTGTGGTGCCCAGGAGAAGACTCGAACTTCCACGACCTTTCGATCACTAGAACCTGAATCTAGCGCGTCTACCAGTTCCGCCACCTGGGCCTTTCGTCCCTTCTCCAAGATTTCTACAAGGAACACGGCGCCGTGTCAACGGTCATCTCGGGGCAATCGGGTCGGAAACCCCGTCATGCCGAAGGTCCGCATCTTTTTCCATGCCCCTCCGGCCGGCAGTGTTCGCCATGTCCTGGAACACTGTATCCGGCTGCCTTTGTGGCCTGCTGGCGACTCCGGCGTTTGCGGAGAAAGGAACTGGCGTGCCTGCCGACGTGGTGCGGGTCCTGAGGTTTGCGCGCTACGGCCACAACGAAAGGAACACCGGTCTCGGCGATTCCTTCATTTCAGGGTGGATCGTGGATGCGGAACACGCTACTCTGATTTCCGCGCTCGCCCCTGTTACAGGCGAAGCGGGACGGAACGGTGATCACACACCGATCCGCCCCTGACCACAACCGACCTACAGTTAAGGAAAACTCGGTCATGGCTATCCTGGACTATATCCGAAGGCACGGCATTTCTACAGCATCGCCGCATGTGTGCGGCACGATGGGCACGGCCGGAGGCTGAAGGCGGGCGCTGGCGGGTCGGGGGCTGTCTCCGGCTCGTCTGGCTCAAGCCCGGCCCGCTGTTCTTGCGCCCCCATCGGCCTCCGGCCGGCAGTGTCCGGCCATGTCTAGAATCATGCATTCGGCTGCCTTCGTGGCGGCCTGCCTGCTGGCGACTCCGGCGTTCGCGGAGGAACTGGCGGGACCGTATTCCGCCGACGTGTTACGCGTGCTCGACGGCG
>WOUV01000046.1 GCA_009773045.1 Rhodospirillaceae bacterium
AAGCTTTCCACGGAAGGTCGCAGACAGGCTGGTCATGGCGTGAAAGTCCGTGGCGCCACGATAATAGATCCAATGCCAAAGCTGTTTGGCACGAAAGGGCTTCTCGCCAAGCTCCGCCATGAGAGCCACGAGGTCATCGGGCAGAAGCCCGACAAGGTCGGTGGGGGAGGCGGGAGCGATCATGGCCATCCTTCATTTCTGCTGTATTGTTCAAGAGACCCAGCACCCTGCGGGAGAAGACGAACTCATCACCATCGATTTTTTCCGGAAGCACCGGCAGGATGTTTTTTCTCGGTCTGTTCTGGAAATTTCGAGAAGGCTTCATGATACCCGCTTCCATCTTTTTGTACCAGTAGGGAAACAAAACATGGCATGCTCTCCCATTGTTCGCCTGATCGTGTGAGGGAGAGACCATGGCCATTTATGCGTTGTGGAACAACAAAGGAGGCGTTAGAAAAAGCTACTTGACCTTCCAGATTGCCTGCGAATATGCCCGAACACATCCGCAATACAAGGTGCTGGTCCTTGATATGTGCCCGCAGGCGAATGCCTCTAGCATGTTGTTGGGAGGCGTGGAAAAAGGTGAACGAAATCTTGAAGAAATAATGGGATCTTATCCTCGCAAAACCATTGCGGGATATATCAATGGACGGGTTCTCAGTCCTTATGTCAATCCGTGCATTGGTGCGGAATACGTCTTGCAGATTCAACCGTATAATGATGCCATTCCTGAAAATATTTTTCTGGTCAGTGGTGATGAGGATTTGGAGATCCAGGCGTCACGTGTTGCAAAGGCGTGCTCGCCCGGGCCTGACGATGCGTGGCGGATTGTGCATGGATGGATTTCGGATCTGATCGCGGATATTCGCAGATCATGGAACATTGAGGACACAACGGTCTTCATCGACTGCAACCCAAGCTTTACGATTTACACGGAACTAGCGATGTCTGCGTCGGATCGCTTGATCATTCCGTTTTCGGCCGATGGGTCATCCAAACGGGCCGTGCGCGCGGTTTTGTCTCTGTTGTATGGCAGGGGCAATCTACTGCTATGTTGGCAACCGTCTGACACAAATGAACAACTCCTCCGCAACCGCCTTCAAAACGGTCGTTGCGGAAATCGGCCAGGAAATATGGGAAGTATGGGGCGCCAATTCAGGACTTTTCTATATTCATCCTTTGGGACAGGCCGTGGGACAGGCGCTTCCGTCGCATCGAACTGATTTTCGCAAAATGTTTCAGGCCGAGATCTGTGATGCCAATACGGCATCGGTTGTGTCTAGCGCCCTTGGCATTCCGATATCGGTTCTTACGGCGGGAAAGAAAAAACTTTCCGACAAGACGATCACCGTGAACCAGACTCAACTCGATCGTCAACGGCCCAATCTTCAGGACTTTGTAAGAACGATCGAATAGATGGAGTTCCGTCATCGGGCGCAAGGTCCTTCGCGGACTTTAGGGGGCTGTGGTTTTGATGGTATCGATGCAAACGATCGCCTATCACCAGGCCGCCCTGCGGCGAACGCGGTCCAATCCGGATCTGAAAAGGCGGGTTGTGCAGCGGCTGGAAACCTTGCACCAGGAAGGGGAGGCCCTGGCCGAACTGTGTGCCAAGACCGAGGACGGAAAAGCGCTGCGGGACACTTCCCCCATAACGGCCGTCCTGTATCCGGCGGAGCGGGCGATGGTGTGGCGCTGTGTCGGCTGGTGGATCTTTCTGCGCCGCTATGGGCAGGCGGCGGCCGATCTTGGGCTTGACGTGCATGAACAGGCGGCCATCACCGGCATTGCCCCCCCTATCGTCGGCGGGTGGACTGCCGTGACGGCCGATGCCACCGGCGGGGAGACACACACGTTTCCCGAGTGGCTGGAGGAGGAGCGTTTACAGGGCTTGCGTCAGGTGATCGGTGTGCAGCATGCCCTGGCTCTCCTGCTGTCATCGCCGGCGGAACGTCGCCGATGGCTGGAGACAGAGGACCCGGATCTGGGGGCGGCGCCCCTTGAGTTGCTGTGCCAGGGCAAGGGGGCCGTGGTGTGTGAGTGCCTGACATGCCTGGTCAGGTCACGGTTGCATCGTATGGATTTACCGCGATGGTAATGCATAAAAAGCGTACACGAAACAACCGCGCGGTGAAGGAACGTCCGATCTTATCTCTTCTTTCTGGAAACATGAGCTATGCTGTTCCCGCGTGCAAATCTTTGATCCATGCGGTATAGGACGGACACTTTTTTCGACGTTTTGGCAACCGCGTTTCCGAGCATCAAACCTTGAGCAACATCATGCCCGCTTTCGACATCACACCGGTCACCATCGAAGAGGAAATGAAGCGGTCCTATCTCGATTACGCCATGAGCGTGATCGTGAGCCGGGCCTTGCCCGATGTGCGGGACGGATTGAAACCCGTTCATCGGCGCATCCTTTTCGCCATGAAGGACGGCGGCTACGATTACAACCGTCCGTTCCGCAAATCAGCGCGCATCGTCGGCGAGGTGATGGGTAAATACCATCCGCACGGGGACAGCGCCATCTATGATGCCATGGTGCGCATGGCGCAGGATTTTTCCATGCGCCTGCCACTGGTGAACGGCCAGGGCAATTTCGGTTCCATGGATGGGGATCCGCCCGCCGCCATGCGCTACACCGAAGCCCGACTGGCCCGGAGCGCCCATGTGCTGCTGGAGGATATCGACAGGAACACCGTCGATTTCCAGCCCAACTATGACGAAACAAGCGAGGAACCAACGGTTCTCCCGGCCCGCTTTCCCAACCTGCTGGTCAACGGCGCGGGGGGGATTGCCGTCGGCATGGCCACCAACATCCCGCCCCACAATCTGGGGGAGGTGATCGAGGCCTGTTGCGCCTATATCGACGATCCCACCCTGTCGCTTGAAGCGCTGATGGCTCTGGTGCCGGCCCCGGACTTTCCGACCGGCGGCATCATTCTGGGGCGGGCCGGCGCGCGGGCGGCCTATGTCACCGGGCGCGGCTCGATCATCGTGCGCGCCCGCTGTCATGTGGAGACGGTGCGCAAGGACCGTGAGGCCATCGTCATCACCGAAATTCCCTATCAGGTCAACAAGGCCCGCATGATCGAGGGCATCGCCGAACTGGTGCGGGACAAACGCATCGAGGGCATCGCCGATCTGCGCGACGAGTCCGACCGGCGGGGGGTGCGGGTGGTGGTGGAAATCAAGCGCGATGCCAACGCCGATGTGGTGCTGAACCAGCTTTACCGCTTCACGCCGCTGCAAGGCTCCTTTGGCGTCAATACCCTTGCCCTGAACGGGGGACGGCCGGAGATGATGACCCTGAAAGGGATCATCGCCGCCTTCGTCGCGTTTCGCGAGGAAGTGATCCGCCGGCGCACGCTGTTCGCATTGGGCAAGGCGCGGGAAAAGGCCCATACCCTGATTGGTCTTGCGGTGGCGCTGACCAATCTGGACGAGATCATCACCCTGATCCGGACCGCTCCCGATCCCCAGACGGCGCGCGCGCACCTCGCGGAGCGCGCCTGGCCGGCCCATGATGTCGCGCTTTTGATCCGCCTGGTGGACGAACCCGATCATCCGGTGGTGGATGGCGCCTACCATCTATCGGAGGCGCAGACCCGTGCCATCCTCGATTTGCGCCTGCACCGCCTGACCGGGCTTGAGCGCGAACAATTGCAGGCCGATCTGCGGGAGGTCATGGGCGAGATCGAGGAGTACCTGAGTATTCTATCGTCGCGTGAGCGTCTTTACGCCATCTTGCGTCAGGATCTGGTGCAGATCAAGGAGGAGTTCGCAACGCCGCGGCGCACCACCATCGAAGACAACGTTTTCGAACAGGACATCGAGGATCTGATCCAGCGGGAAGACATGGTGGTCACCGTCACCAGCACCGGGTACATCAAACGGGTGCCTCTTTCCACCTATCGCGCCCAGCGTCGCGGCGGCAAGGGCCGCACCGGCATGGTCACGAAGGAAGCCGATTGCGTCAGTCGCGTGTTCGTTGCCAACACCCATGCGCCGGTTCTGTTCTTTTCCTCCGCCGGCATCGCCTATCGTCTCAAGGTCTACAAGCTGCCCGAGGGCACGCCGCAAAGCCGGGGCAAGGCCATGGTCAACATCCTGCCACTGGGGGAGGGGCAAAGCATCTCCGCGGTCATGCCGTTGCCCGAGGACGAGGCAAGCTGGGGCCATCTGCATGTCATGTTCGCCACCGCCTCTGGCACCGTGCGGCGCAATCTTCTTTCGGATTTCACCAACATCATGGCCAACGGCAAGATCGCCATGAAACTCGACGAGGGGGACACCCTGATCGGGGTCATGACCTGCACCGAAAACGATGACATTCTGCTTGCGACGCGCGAGGGGAAGTGTATCCGCTTCCCGGTCACGGATGTCAGGGTGTTTGCCGGGCGCACCTCCACGGGCGTTCGGGGCATCCGGCTGGCCGAAGGAGACAGGATGATTTCGATGTCCGTCCTGGGACACGACACGGCATCCCCCGGGCAACGGTATACCTATCTGAAGATGCGGCGTAGCGGCGAGCCGGGGAGCGTGGAAGAAGAAGAACCAACGGACGGGGTCGTGGCGCTTTCCGCCGAAGAGTACGATCGCATGGCGGGGCAGGAGGAATTCATCCTGACCGTCACGGAAAACGGTTTCGGCAAGCGGACCTCTTCTTATGAATACCGGGTGACCGGTCGGGGAGGACAGGGGTTTACCAATATCGAGACCACGAAACGCAACGGCTTGGCGGTTGCATCGTTTCCCATTCGCGACAGCGATCAGATCGTCATGATCACCGACAGCGGTCAGATCATCCGCCTGCCGGTCAACGACATCCGCATCGCCCGCCGCGCCACGCAAGGCGTCACCCTGTTTCGCACCGGGGAGAACCAGCGGGTGGTCTCGGCGGTCAGGTTGCCGGATGTGAGCGAGGAGGAGCTTGGTCAGAACGGAAAGAATGCTCCTCCGGAGGAGGGGTGCGAGGGGTCCGCAAGCACTCAGGTCGAAAGCATTCAGGAAGATCATGAGGGGGGAGGGGAGGATGGGTGAGCGTATCGGAATTTATCCGGGGACTTTCGATCCGATCACCAATGGTCATCTCGATATCATCATGCGCGCGATAAGGGTTGTTGACAACCTGATCGTTGCCATCGCCGATAACGACGGCAAGGGGCCTTTGTTCCCGTTGCCGGAGCGCGTGGCCATGGTGCAGGAGGAAATCGCCGCCCTGTCGTTTGGCAACGGCACCCGGATCGAGGTGCGTCCGTTCAGCATTCTGTTGGTGGATTTCGTGCTCCAGTGCAGGGCGGATATGATCGTGCGGGGTTTACGGGCAGTTTCGGATTTCGAATACGAATTCCAAATGGCCGCCATGAATGCGCGCATCGCGTCCACCATCGAGACGGTGTTTCTGATGGCTTCCGAGCGGTGCCAGTTCATTTCCTCGCGCTTCGTGAAGGAAATCGCCCGGCTGGGGGGCGATGTGTCGTCTTTCGTGTCACCCCGGGTCTTGTGCCATCTCAACACTAAATTCCACGTGCATCGCGACTGAATTGGACGTTCCCTGAAACGGAAAGAGGAAAAACATGGTGGCCGGGACAAAAAAACAGCGCGTGTTTCTGATGGTCATCATGGGGGTGGCACTGTATGGGTGCGAGGGGCCGGGAACCGCTGACGTTGCAGGGGCCGCCCCGGGGGCGGGAACGTCTCCGGTTGTAACGGCAAGCGCCGAGAAACGCGCACCGGACGCAGCAGAAGAAGGGAAAAAGGATTTCGCGGCCTGGCTCGATGCGCTGAAAACGGAAGCGCAGGAAACACGACGGATCAAACCGGCCGTGCTGGAGCGGGCGTTGCAGGGGATCAAACCCCTGCCGCGGGTCATCGAGCTTGACCGCAGGCAGCCCGAATTGACCTTGTCATTCCAGGAGTATCTAGCCCGGACGGTCACCAAGGCCCGCATCGCGGCGGGACGCCGGAAAATGGCGGCCCACGGTCCGCTTTTGACCGAGATCGGCAAAACTTACGGCGTCCCGCCCCGTTTCATCGTCGCCCTGTGGGGAATCGAGACCGATTTCGGGCGCCTGACCGGGACCTTTCCGATCGTGGAGGCGTTGGCGACCCTTGCCTATGACGGGCGGCGAAGCGCCTATTTCCGTCGGGAACTGCTCGATGCCCTGACGATCCTTGACGAGGGTCATATCCTGCCGGAGCGCATGCTGGGGAGCTGGGCCGGCGCCATGGGGCAGAATCAATTCATGCCGTCAAGCTTCCTGCGTTTTGCCAAGGACCACGATGGCGACGGGCGTCGCGACATCTGGAACACCACGGCCGATGTGTTCGCCTCGACCGCCAATTACCTCGCCACATCGGGATGGCAGAGGGAACAGGGCTGGGGGCGAGCGGTCCGCCTGCCGCAAGGGTTCGATGGTGTCCTTGCGGAGCGGAAGGTGAAGAAAAGCCTTGCCGAATGGGCCGCCCTGGGCGTGACCGGGGTCGATGGCCACGCTCTGCCGGGGCAGTCTTTGCCTGCCATGCTGGTGTTGCCCAATGGCGGCGACACCCCCCGGAAAGAAAGGGCGGCCTTTCTTGTGCAGGAGAATTACGAAGTCCTTCTGAAATGGAACCGGTCGAATCTGTTTGCGCTTGCGGTTGGACATCTTGCAGACCACCTGCGGGACCGATAGAGTGTTTTTCATCCAGGGACAGGGGGGAAGGGGGTTTTTGCGCTTATGGATGGGAATTCATGGACGGTGCGCACATGGGTACGCAAGATGGGGTGGGGGATCCTGTGCCTGGTGCCGATGGCCTGCGCCGCCCCCCAGCCGGTCACCGCGCCCCCGGTGGTTGAACGGGAGCGTCCCCCGGTCCGCGGCCTCTATAAGGTGGGCGAGCCGTATCAGATCAAGGGGATATGGTATTATCCCCATGAAGATTATGATTACCGCGAAACGGGCGTGGCTTCTTGGTATGGCATGGATTTCCATAAAAAGGAAACGGCCAATGGCGAAATCTTCGACATGAATGCCATCACCGCGGCCCATCGGACGCTGCCGATGCCCTCCGTGGTGCGGGTGACGAATCTGGTCAACGGCCGCGCCCTTGCGGTGCGGGTGAACGATCGCGGTCCGTTCGTCAACGACCGGATCCTCGATCTTTCCCGGCAGGCCGCGCAGCTTCTGGGATTCGCGGCGCAGGGTGTCACGCAGGTCAAAGTGGAAATCCTGGCCGAGGAGAGCATCACCCTCAAAAGCCAACTTCTACGCGACAGTACTTTGATCGCAGGCCCGAAAATCGATGCCGCGCCGCAGGTGGCCGTCGTCACCGAACCTTTGGCGCCCCTGTCGGTCATGAAGCTGCCCGTGCCATCTTCCCCGGGAACGAAGGCGCTTTCAGGGCAGGGAGCCGCGCCGGGGGCGAAAACGCTGGCAGAACCTTTGGAAAAACCCGTCACGAAGCCCGTCACAAAACCGCTGGACAAGCCTGGGGCGAAGCCATCGCCGGCGGCAAAATCCATAGTGCCGGCGGCAAAACCCATCGTGAAACCGATCGCAAAACCGTCGGAGAAACCAGGGGCGAAACCCTTGGAACAACCAGCAGCAGTTTCCGGCTATTACATTCAGGTGGCCACGTTCGGCAACTCCGCCTTTGCCGAACGGGCTTCCCGGCACTTGAAAGCGAAGGGCCGTGTCAGCGTGCTGCAACAGGGTACGGGCGACCGGGTGTTATATCGTGTGCGCATCGGTCCGCTGGCCGGCGTGCCGGAGGCGGAGCGGCTACTGGCCGATGTTCGCAAGGCCGGCTATGCCGATGCCCGGATCGTCAGGGGAGAGTGAAAAGAGTATACTGCGTTTGCAACACAACGCGGAGGGGCCTCCACGCACCTCCACGTCTCCGTTACCGAGGGAGCCTGTCGCATGGTCCGAAGTGGTTTTTGGTATTCCACCGTTTTCAGGCTGTGGGGGGCGGTGTTGGTGTGCGCCACGATGGCCTCCTTTCCGGTCCGTGCCCTCGACACCGCCGCAAAACAGGCCCTGGTGCTTGATCACGAAACCGGGGCGGTGTTGCTGGGGAAAAATGCCGACGAGCTGATGCATCCCTCCTCCATGAGCAAGCTCATGACCATTTACATGGTCTTTGACCGGCTGCATGAAGGCAATCTGTCCCTTGACGATACGTTTGCCGTCAGCGAGCGGGCTTGGCGCACGGCGGGTTCCAAGATGTTCGTCGCCATCAACAGCCGCGTGACGGTTTCCGATCTTCTGCGTGGGATCATTGTCCAGTCGGGCAATGACGCCTGTGTGGTCATGGCCGAAAACCTGTCCGGGACCGAAGAGGCCTTTGCCGAGGCCATGACCGCGAAAGCCCATCAGATCGGGTTGAAACGATCGACCTTTCGCAATGCCTCCGGCTGGCCGGCCCCGGACCATCTGATGACGGCCCGGGATCTGGCCGTTCTGGCCGGGCATCTGATCGCCGACTTTCCGGAGTATTATCCTCTGTTCCGGGAAATGCATTTCACCTATAACGGCATTCGTCAGGGCAACCGCAATCCGCTGCTCCACAAGCCGGAGCTGGGAGCGGACGGCCTGAAAACAGGGCATACCGAGGAAGGCGGGTACGGCCTTGTCGCCTCCGCCGTCCGTGAAGGCCGCCGTCTGGTCATGGTTTTGAACGGCCTTTCCAGCATGAAGGAACGGGCACAGGAATCGGAACGGCTGATCGATTGGGCTTTCCGGGAATTCACCAATATCACTCTGTTCGGCCCCGGGGCGGAGGTGACAAGCGCCGATGTCTGGCTGGGGAGCCAGGCCGTGGTTCCGCTCGTGATCGAACGGGGGATCACCGTCACCCTGCCCCGCAAGGTCACCAAGGATATCAAGGTGGCCGCGGTGTTCGATAGCCCGATTCCCGCACCGATCCGCAAAGGGGACCGGCTGGCAAGCCTTGTCATTACGGTGCCCGGAATCGATCCCCAGGAAATCCCCCTGCTGGCTGGCGCCGATGTGGGACGGCTTGGGTTCTTTGGTCGTCTGCTGGCCGCCGCCGGATACCTCCTCTGGGGAGGAGACGGTTCCTGACGACACATGCCGGCGCACGTTTCATTACTTTCGAAGGCGGTGAGGGCTGTGGCAAATCGACACAGGCCGCAGCGCTGGTGGAGGCCTTGCGCCGGAAAGGGGTGGGCAACGATCCCCTGCTGACCCGTGAGCCGGGCGGCAGCACCGGCGCGGAAATCCTCCGGCAGCTGCTGGTGACGGGAGACCCCGGCCGTTGGGATAGCCTGACCGAAGCACTGCTCCAATGCGCCGCCCGGTGCGACCATCTGCGTCGGACCGTCTGGCCGGCCCTGGCGGCGGGGCGGTGGGTCGTGTGCGACCGCTTCACCGATTCCATGTTCGCCTATCAGGGGGGCGGGCAGGGGGTGGAGATGTCTTCGTTGCGCACCCTGGCCACTCTGGTACCCGGAACGTTCAAGCCCGATCTGACAATCCTACTTGACCTGCCGCCACACCGTGGTTTGCAGCGGACAACGGCCGTGCAACGCCATGAGGGGCACGATGTTTCTTTTCATCACCGGGTCCGGGAGGTCTTTCTGGCTCTCGCGGCGGCCGAGCCGGAGCGGTGCGTCGTGATGGACGCCGGCGGGGCCATTGCTGCCGTGCACGCCACCGTATGGGCGGCCGTGGCCGGGCGATTGGGTATTTCCTGAAGGCATGCGTGAAGGTTCTCCCTTGAAACTGTTGCGTCCGGAAGAAAACTCGGATCTGACCGGTCATGAAGCCGCCGAGCAGGCCTTGATGCAGGCCTGGCACAGCGGGCGGTTTGCCCATGCCTGGCTCGTGGGGGGACCGCGCGGCATCGGCAAGGCGACACTGGGCTGTCGTCTCGCCCGTTTCGTCCTTGCGGCCACGGGGCGCGGGGAAGGGTCTTTGTACATTCCCCCCGATCATCCGACCTTCCGCCGCATCGCCGCCGGTGGCCATGCCGATTTCCGTCTGGTCGCGCGTGGGATCGGGGACTCCGGCAAGCGCCGCACCCAGATCGTGGTCGATGACATCCGCGAGGTTGGCCGGTTCCTGACCCTCACCGCGGACGAAAGCGGCTGGCGGGTGGTGGTGATCGACGAGGCCGAAACGATGAACGACAGTGCCGCCAACGCGGTGCTGAAAATGCTGGAAGAGCCGCCGCCGCGCGCGCTTCTGGTGTTGGTGTCTCACAGTCCGGGACGGCTGTTGCCGACCGTGCGTTCCCGGTGCCGCCGGCTGGCGTTGCGTCCGCTGGCCGAGGGACAGGTGGCAACTCTGCTGGCCCGTCATCGTCCGGCCCTGGCGCCCGCCGAGGCGCTGGCCGTGGCCCGTCTGGCCGAAGGCAGCATCGGGCGGGCGCTGGAACTGGCCGAGGACGACGGGGTTGCCCTCTATCAAAGCATGGTGGATCTGCTGGCCGGCATGCCCCGTCTGGATGGCGGGACCCTGCATGCCTTCGGCGAGCGGATCGCGCAAGGGGGAGATCGGTTGTTCGTGACGTGGACGGAGCTGTTCCGTGCCCTGCTCGTGCGCATGGCGCGCCGCGGTGTGACAGGGCAGCCGCTGGCGGAAGCGGTTCCCGGCGAGGAGATTCTGGCCGCCCGACTGACATCTGTCGTTGGTCTTGATCGATGGGGGGATGTGTGGGAAAAGACCACGCATCTTTTCGGTCGGACCGAAAGCCTCAATCTCGATCGCAAACAAATAGTCTTGAATGCCTTCCTCGCGGTTGGCAGATTGTTCCGGGGATGATCGCGAGTCAGGAGCCTTCCGGCACGGCCAATCCATCAGCCGTGTGCAGGGAGAGGCAGGTTCGATCGCAGGTGCAGTGAATCTTGGCCTGATGGGCAAGACATCAGAAAAATGGAGCCTGCCATGGGCGAGGGAAAACCTTTCTTCATCACCACTCCCATTTATTACGTGAACGACCGGCCCCATATCGGCCACGCCTATACGACCCTTGCCTGTGACGTGCTGGCGCGTTTCAAGCGCTTGGAGGGTTTCAATGTGCGGTTTCTGACCGGCACCGATGAACACGGCCAGAAGGTGGAAAAATCCGCCCGGGCGGCTGGCCTCGCGCCCGGAGATTTCACCGACCAGGTGTCGCAGAATTTTCGGGATCTGGCCAAGACCATGGGATTTTCCAACGATGATTTCATCCGCACCACCGAACGGCGGCATATCCTGGCCTGTCAGGCGTTGTGGAACGAACTCGTTCAGCGGGACCAGATCTATCTTGGCCGCTACGCCGGCTGGTATTCGGTGCGGGACGAGGCGTTCTGGGGTGAAGACGAGCTTTCGATGGGACCAGATGGCGGCAGGCTGGCCCCGACCGGCGCGGCGGTGGAGTGGGTGGAGGAACCTAGCTACTTCTTCCGTCTGTCCCGGTGGCAGGAACCGCTCTTGCGGTTGTATGAAGCCCGGCCCGACTTCATCGCCCCGGACAGTCGTCGTAACGAAGTCATCAGTTTCGTGCGCATGGGCCTCTCCGATCTTTCGGTGTCCCGTACCACCTTCACCTGGGGGGTGCCGGTGCCGGGAGATGCCGGCCATGTCATGTACGTGTGGCTCGATGCCTTGGCCAACTATCTGACCGCCCTTGGCTATCCCGAGACCGGAGGAGTCTTCGCCCGCCATTGGCCGGCCGATTTGCACATGGTCGGTAAGGATATCGTGCGCTTTCATGCCGTCTATTGGCCGGCCTTTCTGCTGGCCGCCGGCCTTGCCCCGCCACGGCGGGTGTTCGCCCACGGCTGGTGGACCAACGAAGGACAAAAGATCTCGAAATCCGTTGGCAACGTCATCGATCCCCTGGCGCTGGTCGAGCGCTATGGCCTGGATCCGGTACGGTATTTTTTGCTGCGCGAGGTGCCGTTCGGGAACGACGGCGATTTTTCCCACCGCGTGCTGGTGAACCGGATGAACGGGGAACTGGCCAACGAATTCGGCAACCTGGCGCAACGGACGCTCTCGCTGATCGAACGTCAGTGCGCGGGCAGAGTGCCGGAACCAGGGGACTTTTTGCCTGAAGACGAAACACTGCTGACGGCGGCCCATGGGCTTTTGGAGCGGGTGCGCCCGGTCCTGGACCGGCAGGCGTTTCACGAGGCACTCGATATCCTGTGGAGTGTGGTGCGGGGAAGCAACGGGTATATCGACCGTCAGGCGCCGTGGGCCTTGCGCAAAACGAACCCCGCGCGCATGGCGACCGTGCTTTATGTGCTGGCGGAAACCTTGCGGCATCTTGGCCTGCTGATGCTGCCCTTCGTTCCGGGGTCGGCGGGACGTCTGCTCGATCAACTGGCGATAGCGCCCGCGGCGCGCACCTTTGCGGCCGTTGGGCCGGCGGGGGCCTTGTCCGCTGGGACGCCCTTGCCAAAACCGCACGGGATCTTTCCGCGTTTCACCGTGTAATGCAACCAAACCGCGGGGGAGGCGCAGCCTCCCCCTTGATTCCAAATCATACCCCTCCCCGGTGTACGATCGCGTAATACATTTTTTCCAACTCCCCCTTGTGTCGCAGTTCCTCATCGGCCAGATAGCGGAACAGATCGCGGATCGGGCCAATGGGAGTCGTTTCCGCCAGGGCCGCGTAGTGTTCATGGGCCGTCTGCTCGCGGCCCAGGGCGTATTGCAAAATCGCCTGATCATCGGGGGATTCACCCAACTCCAGCGTGTGAATATAGTTGGAAAACTTGTGATCCGAGACCGGAACCGCGATCAGATCCCGGATATGATCGTGAACATGTTCGCGTTCGGCCATGACCCCCTCGTTTTCCATGACAGCCCGTGCCGTCCGGTGTCCGGCGGCAATGGCATGAATCACATCTGGTCCTTCCACCAAGTCCCCCAGCGCCCATAGCCAGGGAAGGGACGTCCGCCCGCTGGCATCGACATCAAGACGCCCCTCGCGCCATTCCAGCGCCTCGGTCACCTCCGGCCCCAGGAACCCCAGTTCCGATGTTTGGCCGATGGCCTCCACCACCAGGTCGGCAGGGTGGAAGAGGGTGTCGTTCTCGTTATAGCAGGGGTGAAAACGCCCGCTGGCATCAAAGATCGAAAGGCAGCGCACGGTTTTAAGGCCGCTCAAGGCATCGCCCTCGGTCAGAATCCGTTTCGGGCCGCGACCTGCCAGGAGGTGCACCCCTTCCTCCTCGGCCTCGCGAATTTCGTCCGCGTCGGCCAGCATATGCCCGCGTTCCTCAAGACAGGTGAGGAGCACGGCGACGCTGCCGGACGCCGCCATCTGTATCCGTGCGAGGCTGCGGGCGATGTCCATGGCGACGTTACCGCCCCCGATCACCACCGCCCACCGCGGCGGTGCGAGCGTCTCGCCGGCCCGCAGTCGGCGCAAAAGGTCGATAGAAGAGTGCACTTGTGGATGATCGGCCCCCGGAATGCGGGTCGAACGGGACCGCCACAGGCCGGTTGCCAGGATGACGCAATCAAAGGCGCGCCGCACGTCCTCGAAGGGGAGGTCCGGTCCGATTCGTGTCGTGCACCGAAGGTCAACCCCCGCGGCGATGATGACGGCGATGTCATCGTCCAGCCGCGCGGCGGGCAGGCGATAGGCGGGAATGCCATGGCGCATCATTCCCCCCGGCCGGTCATTGGCCTCGAACACCGTGACCGCGCACCCGGCCCGCGCTAGATCCCAGGCCGCGGTCAGCCCCCCCGGTCCCGAGCCGATGATGGCCACCCGCCGCCCTGAAGGGAGCGTTTGTCCGGCCAGGGCGATGCTCCGCACCCGTTCGGGGGAGAGCTGATCCATGGCGAAACGCTTGAGCCAGCGGATCGCCACCGGTTCCCCGCGCCGGCCGATGGCGCAGGCTGATTCGCAGCGGTGGGTGCAAACCCTGCCGCACACATGGGGAAAGGGGTTGGTTCGATAAATCTGACGGACCGCTTCGTCCAGATCCCCCATTCCGATGGCCCGGATATATTCTGGGGCGTGCATGTGTGCCGGGCAGGATTCATGGCACAGACCGCACTGGATGCAGCGCGAGGCTTCGACACGGGCGCCCTGGGGGTCGAAGCCGGTGACGATTTCCTTGAAATCCCTGATCCGCCGGGCTGGTTCCCGTTCGGGCATCGGCTGGCGCACGAGGTCGAGCAGGTCATTGTCTGGCCCCTTGTTCCAGCCGGGGGGAAAGGCCCGGTGATGCATGCCGGTCTCGTCGGGCAGAGCAGAATGAAAAAGGTGTTCAGGTCGGTTCCGATATGGATGTATTCCCGCGACAGGGAAAGCGATCCGGTCGGGCAGAGGTCCACGCACAGGGCGCACCAGCAGCAGCGGCCATAGTCGATGGCCGGCCTTCGCGCCCGCACCCCCTTGACCGAATCGGCCGGCAGCTCGGGAAGGGTGACCATGCGGATGGCCTGGTTGTCGCAGATGACGGCGCACGTTCCGCAGCCGATGCAGGCCTTCCAATCATTCAGGTGAAAGCCGCGGTACGTGGCGGCGGCGGGGCGCGGCTCCAGGGGCAGGGTCACCGGCTCGCGGAACAGATACGACAAAGCCTTCAGCGGCCGCAGCAGGCTGCCTTTGGGCTTGGGTTTGACATCGGGCATGGGGGGGCTTCCCTGTTATACCATCGAGCGCACATCAAGCGGGCATGACGAACTCCGTTACCGGTCGACCTCTGGAGGACAGGCATCAAGAGAAAACATGATTTGTGCCACGTCCTCGAGCCGCGCGCCAACGCACAGGCGTTCCAGAACCTGCACGGCATGCATGGCGGAGGGTCCGCGTACATGCACCCGCCAGGGTTTGGGGCCGCCGTTGGAAACGACGTAGAACCCCAACTCGCCCTTCGAGGATTCCGTGCGGGCATAGACATCGCCGGCGGGCAGGTTCCAGGCCAGCGGATTGGGCAACGGACACCGCACCGGCCCCGTGATCCCGGGCAGATGGCCGATCACCTGGCGCAGGATGCGGATGGACTGGCGGATTTCCGCCCGCCGCACCCGGGCACGGGCCAGGGCATCGCCCTCCCGTTCCGTCGGAATGTCAAAGGCAAGGCGGTCATAGACAAGATACGGGTCCTCGTGGCGCAGATCGAACGCAAGGCCGGTGGCGCGCAGGTTCGGCCCGGTGACCCCCCAGGCCAGGGCCTCGGCCTGGGTCAATGTCCCGATGCCACGGGTGCGGCGGACCACCACGGCGTTGTCGAAGAAAAGATCGTCGTAATCGGGCAGGCGTCGCTCGATTTCATCAAGAACCGCCGCGAGCCGCCCCAGGAAACCGTCGGGCAGGTCGCGTCGCACGCCGCCGGGGGTGATGTACATGTGATAAATGCGCCCGCCCGTCAGTTCCTCGAACCGGTCAAGCAGCAGTTCCCGCAACGCCACCCCCCAGAACATGTTGGTATAAAGCCCCAGGGTCGCGGCATGACCGCCCACCATGAACAGGTGCGCCGCGATCCGGGACATCTCCAGCACCATGACCCGAATCCATTGCGCCCGTTCCGGCACCTTCAGCCCCCCCAGCATTTCGACCGCGCGGGCGTAGGTTTCTTCCATCGGCACCGGGTCGGGAACACAGATGCGCGGCACCAGGGCCACGTTCTGAATCCACAGCCGTTCCTCCATCAGTTTTTCGAATCCACGGTGGAGATAGCCGCCGTCGGCCTCGGCCTTCAGGACCTCATCGCCCTTCAGCCGCACGCGAATCGCATAATTGCCCTCAATGCCCGGATGGTTGGGGCCAAAATACAATTAATACTCGTGACTAGGTGGATGGTAAACGGGATGATAGTTTTCAGGCCGCATGATCGTTGCGTGTCCCTCAGATGAGACCGCCCCCCTTTTTCTCGATGTCCTCAAGCCATTGAGGGTGATAGTCGTTCCACTCGAAAAAATCATTCACATAATCTTCGGTCGCGAAGGCCTTCAGCATCGGTGGCGGTCCGGTCCACTCCGTCAGGATGAAGGGGCGCGAATCGGGGGATCCTTCGAAGACAACGCCAAACATTTCGTGAATATCACGTTCGAAGAAACCGGCGGGGATGTGAATATCATACACCGAAACAAACCGCCCCGGAGTGCGGTGGATGAACACATGGGCGCTCACCAGCACCCGGGTTTCATAGGACCACAGGTGATAGACGAGTTCAAATTGATCCCGATCCGGCCAATCGACACAGCTGATGGCTGACAGATGCAAATACCCCGCCCGGCCTTCCAACAGGTTGAGAAGGGTTGGCAGGGCCTCGGGGGCCACTGCGACTCGCAACCGCTGTGCGCCCTGGCGGGTGAGGTCAAGCCCGTTCATTTCGGCCAGCACGGCCTCCACATCGGTGGGGGGGGGTCATGGCGCTTCTTCCTTTGAAACAGGCACGGCCAGGCACCGTTTTTCCTCCGGCGGGCGCCGTCGTTCCGCGGAGGCGTAAGGGACGACGTGAAAGGCCTTGCGGGTCAACAGGTCGGTGTGCTGCCCCAGCGTTCCAGGGCCGAAAAAGCCATAATGGCGCGCCTCGCCGATGATATCGGTTGGCGTGTGCCAGTCGGCCCCGAACAAGGCCTGTTGCCGGCCAAGATAAGAATCATACCGGCGGTAATAATCCTGCCAGGCCGTGCCCGTGCCGGCATCGATCATCCGCATCAGTTCAAGGAAGGCCTGCAACACGGCTTC
>WOUV01000047.1 GCA_009773045.1 Rhodospirillaceae bacterium
TCGATCCCGGTTGGCTGGGGCGGAGTGGGCTGGGGCAATGTCAACACGGCTTCCAGTTCGGGCGCAAAAGCCCCCACCCGCAGCCGCTCCTCCGGAACGATCAAGGCCCGGGCGTGTTCCCGAAGCCACTGAGAGAGCGGGGGGGCTTCCGGCCAACCGTTACGGCACGAATGCAGCACCGCCACCCCCGCGCACGCCGCTTCGGTGAAGGTTCCATAGCCCGGCTTCGTCAGCACCACATCCGACGAATACAAAAGGTCGATGAATGGCCAGGGCAGCGTTTCCGTGCGCACCATGTCGGGCCGGGAAGGGAGTGTCTGGGGCAGTCCCGCCATCCACACCCACCCGGGGTGGCGCGGCCAGGCATCCAACGCCAACGCCGGATCGATACCGCCAAAGGCAAGAAGGCCAAGGCGGGTTTCCGCCGACACGCCCAGAAAGCGACGCACTTCATCCCGGCGGTTGCACCCGTGACGCACGATGGGGCCGATGTCCCGCGCATGGAGCACGCATGGCATCGGCATGGCCGGCAGGGTACGAAGAAAGGTCCGCGCCGAACCATAAGCTTCTTCCATCTGCGCCAGCACCCGGTCTGCCCCCGGCTGGTCCCCGCAATAGGCCCGATAGATACCCGCCCAGTTCAGCGAACACAAAGCCACCGCCGGAATGCCCGCCCTGGCTGCGGCGGCAAGCGCAAGGTGAGGAATGTTGGCGAGCATGGCATCGGGTCGTAACGCCCGCAGCCGGTTGGCCTCGCTGGTCACCGTCTCCGGCCAGTCGGCATGCAGAGCGAGATAGGCGGCATGACTACGGTTGGCATCCACTCGTGTCGCCGAATGCATGACCATGCCGAAATCCCGAGTCGGAATCTCATCGAACGGACCCGTCAGCCGTTCCGTCAGCCATTGACGCGGCACATTGGTTTCGATGGTCAGGCGTAGGGAGGGAAAGCGCGTGCGCAGGCGATTCAATACGGGCGTCGTGATGGCCGCATGACCATACCCATGGGGTGACAGGGCAACATAAAGGTGGGGAGAGGCGGTTTCGGTACCCATGGATTCAACCTGCCCCCCTGACCGGCCCCTTTTCCTGCCCCCCAAACCACGACTCGTTTGAAGGCGGAACAAAAACATGGTCGGAGCGGCGGGATTTGAACCCACGACCCCCAGACCCCCAGTCTGATGCGCTACCAGGCTGCGCTACGCTCCGACCGTTTTCCCCGTCACCAGGGAAGCCCCACTGTACAAAGACCCTTCCGCCAAGGCAAGCCCCTATCCGTACTTTACCGGCAGCCTGCGGGCATCGAGGAAGGCACGATCCGCCCTGTCGGACATGACACTCAACACCTTGTGCGCTTTCAGAAGGGCATCGTGCGCCCGCAGTTCGGCATAGGTTTCCTCGCAATCGGCCTGGCAGGCGTATTGGATGATGGCCTGAAGGTCGGGGGGCAGATCATCGTACACTTTTTTGTTGACGGTCAATTCCAGGGCAAGGCCGGGTTCGTTGAAACTCGGCCAATAGTAATTTTTGGCCACCTGCCAGAAGCCAAGGGCGATGTCGATGGAAGGCCCGACAAACTCGGTGGCATCGATCGCCCCCGATTGCAGGCTTTGGAAAATCTCGCCGGCGGGCAGGTTGACCACGGTGACGCCCAGCTTTTTCCACACATCCCCCCCAAGGCCGGGGGTGCGGAATTTCAACCCTTTCACGTCCGCAAGCCCCGTCAGTTCCTTGCGGAACCAGCCGGCGGCCTGTGTTCCGGTCTGGCCGGCCATGAACGACACGCACCCGAACGGGGCCGTCACTTCATCCCGCAGCGCCTGACCACCCAGATAACGCACCCAGGCGCTGATTTCGGCGGCGGTCATGCCGAACGGCACACCCGTGAAGAAGTTGAATGCTTTCGACTTTCCTTGCCAATAATACGAGGCGCCATGGGACATGTCGGCGGCACCGCGGCTGACGGTATCAAAAGCCTCCAGGGCCGGCACCAGTTCGTTTGCGGCATAGACCTTGATTTCGAGTCGTCCCCCACTCAAGGTGCCAATTCTGGCCGCGAGACGTTCGGCGGCCACCCCAAGGCCCGGCAGCCGCTTCGGCCACGTCGTGACCATTTTCATTTCCCGCTTGCCCGATGCGATGGCCGGCAGCGGCATGCTGGCGACCACGGCAGCCCCAGCGGCTCCAGCGGTTAAAAGTTCACGACGATTTATTGAGAAAACTTCCCTCTTTCATCTCTCTTCTGATCGTTGTTTAGTGGTCTTGCGTTTTCTTGTCCAGGTGAATCTCTCCTGTCTGTACGAACGGGGGGGTCAGGCATGCATACAGTCGCACCCGCCCTTCGACGGAGCGGTCAGCGGACAATAAACCCTCCGTGGGCAGGTACCCACCACCAGCACCAGTTCCACGGCGGAAGGACATTCCATCTTGTGCAACAGATTGGCACGGTGCCCTTCCACGGCCTTGACGCTCAAACCCATTTCCCGCGCCGTGGCTTTGTTGGACATGCCTGCCATGACGCATTTCAACACGGCGCGTTCCCGTTCCGTCAAGATGGCAAGCTTCTGTCGCACGGCAAGGCACCGATGTTCGTTGGGCCTGCAAGGCGCGCACGGCCATGGCCACATCGGCATGGCCGCTGATCATCAGAATCGGGATGCTCCAGCGCCGGTTCCGGATCTGCTCCAGCACATCCAGACCGCAGATTCCCGGCATGCGCGCATCCAGCACGACACAGCCCGGGCGGTTGATGGTAGGTTGGGCCATGAAAGCCTCTGGGTCCTGGAACACCTCGGTCTTGATCCCGACGGACTGGAACAGGGCGGCAAGGGAGGTATTGAGACCCGGATCATCATCGACGACATAGACGGTCGCGTCAGGCATCGTTGGCCTCCTTGACTGGGCTGCACGGCAAACGGATGATGAACCGGGCGCCATGGGGACGCCGGGGATGGGCCTCAATGCTGCCGCCAAGGCGCTGCACCAGCGTTCGGGTGATGGACAGGCCAAGACCGGAACCATTTTCCTTGGTGGTGACGAAAGGCTCGAAAATCTGCTGCCCCAGGGCCGTGGGCAGGCCGATGCCGGTGTCATCGACGATGACGAGAATGACGCCGTTGCGGCCGCCCCCGGTCCGTATCCGCAGATGGCGCTGCTCGACCGGAACACCGCTCATGGCCTGGACCGCGTTGGTCACAAGGTTGAGCAGAATCTGTTGCAGGATCACCGGGTCGGCCTGCACGGCCCCCATGCCGCGGGCAAAGGAAAGGTTCACCCGGATTTCATGGGCCTGAAGCGCCGGTTCGGCGAAGCCCAGGGTTGCCTCGATGGCGTTGTTGATATCGGCCGGCTCCGGCGGTTGCAACCGGCTGTGGAGAAACGAGCGCAGACTCTTGATCACCTCCGCCGCCCGCGTGGCTTCGGCGGCGATGCTTTGCAGGGCGTTTTCGATTTCGTTAGCGCGAATGATACGCCCTTGCAACCGGCGCCGTGCCGCGCCCGCGAAATTGATGATGGCCCCCAGCAGCTGGTTGATTTCATGGGCGAGCGCCATCGAGATTTCCCCCGCCGCCGCCCGGCGGTCCGCCGCCAGAAGCTGCTCGCGTAACATGTCGATCGACCATTTGGTGGTCCATCGTTCGGTGATGTCGGCGAAGGCAAGACCCTCCAGAACATCGTGTTCCGTCTGTTCCGCGATGGGGAAGCGGCGGATTTGCAGGATCCGCACCGTGTCGGCGGCATCGCGTCCCTCAACCTCGATCGGATCGCTTTTCGTCTGTCGGCCTGTCAGAGTCAGAGTCACAGTCAGAGTCTGAACCACGCCCTCTGAAAGACCAACGGTCTTCAGGATCTCCTTCACGGCGCATCCCTCCACACTGCCCGCCTCAAGACCACAAATGCGTTCAAAGGCGCGATTGGCCATCCGCACGATGCCGTGCGCGGTGACCAGAAGACCATCGGGGAAGTGCGCGATGATGTCACGGATGGCCTGATCACGTTCCGAAGATGATTTCTGTGGTCGTTCCTGATCGAAAGCGACCGCAACGACTTCGTTGTACATCTTTCGATGGCAATTCTGCCGCGTGTGCAGGGCGGACGGGATGAGAGGGATCAGCAGGGATGTCGGGATGGACATGAAAAATCTCCTCAAAGAGCCGTTTGTTTTATTTTTTCTGTCACTGTTTTTTGCGACGCAGAACGGAGGCGGTTGTGTGGCATCTCTTTCAGGATGCTTTTTAAAATATAAAATTTCTGCCCCCTGAATGGAAGAATTAATGCTCAATTATGCAATGTATACGTGCCTTTATGGACGTTGTAATGGTCCATTGGTGGGAGTTATGGCTCTTTTTATTAATTATTGATACATATTGTAGGCACTCCCTGTAACGCAAAGCGCAAGAGAGGGCAGGGGATGGTGAGCGATTTGGGGCACAACTCAACTTAGGATAGATAGAATCACGACGCGCTATGATATGTTTGGGGATGTATGGCGTGCGGACGTGTTTCATGGATGGTAGATAATCTTTACGGGATGACAAATTTCCGTACATGTCCTATGTGATATATAGATATAGACCATGTCCATCATGCTCACTCGGCAGATCGGGTTTGCGAGGCACAGATGAACATCTCGGTTGTCCAGAGGTTTGCTGAAATCGTCACATCCTCCCCGGATGGCAAGGTTGATGTGGCCGATGTGATCGCTTTCCTGGAAAACCTTCAAGAAGCGTTTGATTCTCAGGCGAATCGGCTCCGGAGCGAAGCGGAGGTCCACCGGCGCGCCGGAGAAAGCCGCTTTCGGGACATCGCCGTCTCCACGTCGGACTGGTTCTGGGAAACCGATGCCAACGGCCACCTGACCTTTATTTCGGAACGGATCGCGAGCATTCTTGGCGTCAAGCCGGCGGCGATGCTGGGGTATACCTATTTCGACATCGGCCTTGAGACCCTGCCGGAACTTGCCGCCCGGCATCGGGACGATCTCGCGCTCCATCGTCCGTTCCGCGATCTCGTTTTCCCGATCGAGGCCGACGGCATGGGCGGCAAGACCATCCTGGTCAGCGGTGTGCCCGTTTTCGGCCACAACGGCGTGTTTCTGGGCTACCGCGGCGTTGGCGCGGACATCACCCGTGAAGAAAACCTGCGCCGCCGGTATGAACTCATTCTCGCCTGCGCCGGCGAAGGCATCATTGGTCTTGATACCCAGGGCATGATCACTCTGGCCAATCCCATGGCCGGCGCCTTGCTGGAGCGGGAGCCGTCGATGATAACCGGACACGATTTCCACCCCCTGATCCAGCCGCGCCGGGCCGATGGCCGCCCCTATCCGTCAGAGGATTCCCCCATCACCATGGCCTATCGTTATGGTACGGCGTATCAGGTGACGGAAGAGGTGTTCTGGATCAATGACGTGCGCCATCGTCCGGTCGATTACTTCGTGGCCCCCCTGGCGGAGGGGGGCATCGTGTCGGGGGCGGTGGTGTTGTTCCGCGATGCGACGTTGCGTCTTCAGTGCGCCCGCGCCCTTGCCGACACGCAGCGCGAGCTGGAACGGCTGGTGGAAGAACGGACCCGGGCGCTGTCCCAGGAGGTGGAGGAACGGGCAAGGACCGAAGTCGCCCTGCGCGCCTCACAGAAACGCTTGAAAAGCATTGCCGACAATCTGTTTGAAAGCGTGCTGGTGGTGAACGAGGGGGGCATTGTGGTGTTTGCCAATTGTTCCGCGCGGCGGCTTTTGGAACCCGTGGACCGCGCCTGCCTTGATGCCGTGTTCCTGCTGATCGAACAGGGCAGACCGGCCCCGTTCGCCGAAGCCCCGTGGTACCGGGTGGTGGCGGGCGGAGAAACCATCCGTGACGACGATGCGGTTTTCCTGCTGCCGTCGGGCCAAACGCTGTTGGTGGCCTATGCCTGCTCGCCGTTATGGGAGGAGGGCAGGCGGGAAGCCATTATTTCCTTCCGGGACATCGGCGTCCTGAAACAGGCGCAACGAGAGGCGTTTCAGGCCTCACCGCTGGCCAGCGTCGGGCAACTCGCCGCCGGCATCGCCCATGAAATCAATACGCCCATTCAGTATATTGGTGACAATCTGCACTTCATCGCCGATGGCATAGGCAGTCTGGAGGAAGTCTTTGCGACCGTGCGGCCTTTGACGGAATCCGTATCGGACGAAAAGGAGAAAGAAGGCATTCTCGCCCGTTACGAAAAAATGGCGGAGCATCATGATTTAACGTACCTGCTGGAAGAACTCCCCAATGCCGTGCGCCAGTCGCTGGAAGGCGTTGGCCAGGTGGCGCGCATCGTTCTTTCCATGAAGGAATTTTCCCACCCCGGTTCCCACAGCAAGGTATCAACCGATATCAACCGGGCGCTGGAAAGCACCGTGACGGTTTCCCGCAATACCTGGAAGCACACCGCCGAGATAAAATGCACCTTTGATTCCTCCTTGCCATCCGTTTCCTGTTATGCTGGCGAATTGAATCAGGTCTTCCTGAACCTGATCGTCAACGCCGTTCATGCCATCGAAGGTTCCGGCAAGTCTCTGCCTGGGCAGATCACGATTTCAACCCGTCAGGAAAACAACGAGGTGGTCATCGCGGTCGAAGACAACGGTTCAGGCATTCCAGAGGAGATCCCGGACACGATCTTCGATCCCTTCTTTACAACCAAGGAGGTCGGCAAAGGCACGGGCCAGGGGCTTGCCATTTGCCGGGATGTCATCGTGACCAAACATGGTGGCCGGATCGAGGTCGGCGGGTGTATGGGCGAAGGGGCGATCTTCACCCTTCGCCTGCCGATCGGCTGTTCATCCGAGGAGGGGTGAATACAGGAGAGGAATGTTCTTGTGGACAACCGTTCTGAGGAAAGATACAATGACTCACACGCCGTAAGAAGAGCCTGAAAATCTTATGGCGAAAGGACGTTTTATCGTGCCAGGAGGGCATCATGGCAATCAGCGGGATCACTCCTTCATTCGCTTATACCCAGAACACAACCCCGGTTGCCCCTGAAAATCAACAGAATCAACAGGTGGAAGAGGCAACTGAAGCGCGAAGACAGCAAGCTGTCGATGAACGGGCGGCAGTCCGGGTCGATGCCGAAAACAGGACACACGACGAGCCGCGCAGCCGGGCGGAAGAACGCCGGCCCGTCGATATCGTCGCCTGATCGTTGCCCGAAGACCAACTGCCCCCTGTATGCGGAAAGCGGAACGGGGATCGATCGGAACGACTCGGAACAACAGGGAATCATTTTCTGAAAACCCTCCCCCATCAGGGGGGAGGGAGAAAAGGGTTTTTGGAAGTGCCCTTCAGAATGGGGCCTTCAGAATGGGGACGGCGATGTCTGAACCGAATGGGGCTTTGGCGGGGCGTGTCGTCGTCGTCATCGAGGACGATGCGTTGCAGCGTTTGGCCCAGTGCATGATGCTCGACACCTGGGGATGTCAGGTGGCAGCGGCGGGATCGGCCGCGGAAGCGGAACAGGTGGTGCGCACGTTGACGACTCCTCCGGACATCATCCTGAGCGATGTGTGGTTGCCGGACGGCGCGGCGGGGGAAGAAGCCATCGCCCGGTTGCGTTGGATGGTGGGCCGTGACGTTCCCGCGCTGCTTCTGACGGGCGATACGGACAGACGGCAAACCCTCCCCCGGACGCGCGTGCTGTACAAACCCTATCCTCCGGCCACCCTGTTTGCCGCCATGGTGGATCTCCTTCCTTCGGGGCTTTGACGGAGCGATACTGGAATCAAGGGGGATCGCTCGGGTGCCCGCCAGGTTCCCCCCAAACGGTCATCATGAGAACGGCTGGCTCGGATCCATCGGGATGGACGAGCGGGATGTGGGTGGAGTATAATCTGGTCATGGCATCAACAACATCCGATTCCTCTCAGGAAAGCGCCTTTATCCGCGAAGTCGATGAAGACCTGCGGGAAGAGCGTCTGCGGCATTTTTGGCAGAAGTATGGTTCCGCGCTCTTTGCCGCGGCGGTCGCTCTTGTCGTGTTGGTGGGCGGGCATGAGGCATGGAAGCAGTGGCAGGACAGACAGGCCACGGCCCATGCCCTGCGCTATGACAGCGCGGTGGCTCTGATCGAATCCGGTCATCTGCCCGAGGGGACCGCGGTCCTGGCGGCCCTGGCCGCCGACACCGAAAAGGGATACCGGACCATGGCCATCCTGCGGCACGCGGCCGCGCTGGCCCAGCAGGACAGGAGGGCGGGCCTTGCCCTGTGGCGGCAGGTGGCTGCCGACTCGTCGGCGCCCCGGCCGTATCGGGAAGCGGCCGCCCTGCTGGCGGTTGTCAATGGTCTTGGCGTTGTCGATCCCGCCGAAGTGACTCCCCTCCTTGAACCGTTGATGAACGAGAACAATCCGTGGCATTTCTCGGCGCTTGAAATCAAGGCCCTTCTTGCCTTGCAACAAAACGACACGGTGAATGCCCGCGCCCTCTTCACCCGCCTGACCGATGACCCGCAAGCCCCCGCGGGCGTTCGCAGCCGCGCACGCCTTCTTATGCAAGGGCTGCCTCAGGGCGGCAATCCTTAAAATCAGGGGGAGTCTTTCGAACGTGTCGCACCGCATCGTGACTGTCATGGCCATCCTCGCCACCGGAGTGGGTATGGCTGCCTGTGAGCACTGGTCTGGGGCCAAAGAGGACCCGCCCCTGCCGGGACAGCGGATTTCGGTCGTGGCCCACGAGCGGACCTTGAAACCGCATCCGGGCGCGCCCATCGCGATCGTTTTGCCCCGGCCACGCCGCAACGAAAGCTGGCCGCAAGCCGGCGGTTATGCCCAGCATGCCATGCACCACCTGGAAATCGCCGAGTCCCTCCACCCGGTTTGGCGAGGCGACGGTGGCAGGCGAGTGGGGGCGCGGGACCGTCTGTTGGCCAGTCCGATCGTGGTCGCGGGGCGGATCTATGGGGTGGACGCCAACGCCATGCTCTGGGCCATCGATACCCAATCGGGCGCCCGGACGTGGTCGGTGTCTCTGCGGCCGGAAGGTGAAGAGTCCGATACTCTGCTGGCGGGTGGCATCGCCCATGAAGACGGGCGGCTGTTCGTGACCACCGGCTGGGGCGAAGTGGTGGCCTTGAGGATCGATACGGGGGCCGAGATCTGGCGCCGGAGTGTGGGCGCGCCGGTGCGGGCAGCCCCTACCGTCAGTGGGGGGCGGGTGTTCGTTCTTAACAAGGAAAACGACGTGCGCGCCCTGGTGGCGGAAAACGGGACCGAATTGTGGCGTCATCAGGGACTGGCCGAAACCACGACCTTGTTGGGGGCCGCGGCGCCGGCCGTGGAGGGCAGCACCGTGGTCGTGGCGTTGTCGTCCGGTGAACTGATTGCGTTGCGCGCCGAGAACGGGAATCAGCTGTGGAGCGATTCCCTTGCCGCCGTGCGACGCATCGGGGCGGTGGCCAATCTGACCGACATCCTGGCGCTGCCGGTCATCGACCGGGGGCGGGTGTATGCCGTTGGCCACAGCGGCGTGATGGTGGCCATCGATTTGCGTTCCGGGCGGCGGTTGTGGGAAGTGGAAATGGGCGGGGCGCACCCGCCGTGGATCGCGGGCGATTTCCTGTTCGTGCTGACCAACGATGGCGATCTGGTGGCCGTGGAAGCCCGCAATGGCCGTGTGGCCTGGGTGAGCGAACTCCCGCGCTGGGAAGATCCGGAAGATCTGACCGGGCGTATCCATTGGGTGGGGCCGGTGTTGGCGGGGGACCGGCTGATCGTGGCCGGCTCCCATGAAAAGGTGATGACCGTCTCCCCCTATACCGGGGCCTTGCTGGGGGAGGAAACCATGTCGGCCAAGGTCACCCTTGCCCCCGTCGTGGCGGATGGCACGCTTTATTTTTTGACCGATGATGGCGATCTGGTGGCTTACCGGTAACAGTGAAAGGCAATCGAAAGGGAGTCGTCATGGTTCATCTCCGCCGCCGCTCACCCTTTGATCCCCGCGCCACCGACGCCTACCGACGCTGGCGTGACGCCAAAATAAAGGATTATCCCCCCTCAGCCGAAGCGCTACGGGTGGAGATCCACACCCCTGGCCAGCCCACACCGGCCGAGCGGGCCGAGATCGAGCGCCTGTGCCGCAAGACCAACATGGCCGTCTATGCGGCGCGTTCCCCGTCGGACTCCCTGCCGAATCCCCCGTCGGACCCCCTGTCGGACAAGGACCGGCTGAAGGCCTTTGCGGGACTGTTCGGCCTGGAAAGCCTTGATGCCAACATGCTTACCGACGACGACGGAGTCTCGTCCATCATGGCGGTTGCGGAGTCTTCGGGACAACGTTCCCGTTATATCCCCTATACGAATCACCCCATTGCCTGGCATACGGACGGCTATTACAACCCGCCTCACCGGCAGGTGCGCAGCATGATTTTGCATTGTGTCGTCCCCGCCATCGAGGGAGGCGTGAACGCCCTGCTGGATCCGGAAATTCTTTACATCCGTCTGCGGGAGGAGTCGCCGGATCTGGTGGCCGCATTGTTCCGCTCCGATTCGATGGCCATTCCCGCCAACGATGACGACAATCGTCCAGAGCAGACGGGGCCGGTTTTTTCCTCTGATCCAGAGAATGGCCGCCTGCACATGCGCTACACCCACCGCACCCGCAGTATCGCCTGGCAGGGGGAGGCGGCGGCGGCGGTGGTTCGTTTGCGCGCTATTCTGGAGGCGCAGGACGTGCCATATCTCTTTCATTATCGTCTGGAAGCGGGGGAGGGGATGATCTGCAACAATGTCCTGCACACGCGCACGGCATTTCGCGACACCCCTTGGCAACGGCGTCTGCTCTATCGCGCGCGCTTCCTGGAACGAGTCGCGGGCACCACTATGGAAAATGATTAAGGATTCACCATGAACAGCGAAATGGAAACTCTGACCCCCCTGAACAGATTTCCAGCCCCCTGGGGCAAGGAAATCGACCTTAAGGCCGTGGCGTATGAAAGCGGCCTTGCGATGCTGCGGATCACGATTCGGGAAGGGAAACGCTTCACCCAGCTCGACCTCGACACTGCGACAGCCCTGACGCTCAGCCAGCACCTGAAAGACTGGGCCGAACAGGCGAAGACTCCCCCCCGTCCTTCCACGTTCGATTAGGAAACGCGCACTGGTGACAACGAAAGGGGATGGATGTATCATCGGACCAGCTAAAAACAAGAAAAAGAGAGGGCCTATGAAACACTCTGTAACCCTTGCGGCGGTCCTCTGCCTCATCGGCGCAACGGCGCTTGCGGATATCACGGGGCAGGCCTGTGTCGTTGATGGCAACACCGTGTCAATCGGTGGCCGGCGCGCCTATAACCGTTGCAATGGTGGTACGTCGGTCCGGCTTTATGGCATCAAGGCCCCTGATCTCGCCCAGACGTGCCGTGATTCCTCTGGCCACACGTGGCCGTGCGGGCGTCTGGCCGCGGCGAACCTTCTGGAAAGGGTCCGGGGGCATGCCCTCCACTGCCGGGGCAATTCCACGGATGATCATGGACGCCTGATCGCGGTCTGTTTCGTCCACGGGACCGACATCAACCGTGCCATGGTCCGGCAGGGCTGGGCCATGGCGCGCATAGCGGAAACCGATACCTACCAGGGAGATGAAACAGCGGCGCGGGAGTCCCGCATCGGCCTGTGGCAGGATTCCACCACGCCGGATGAGGAACGCGCGCATGAAGAAAAAGAAAAACAATGACATCCGTACACTTGTACCATGCGATGCCGCCGGTACATTGGACAAGGGAGAAAGGACAAGGCAATGCCCGTTTTGAAAATACAAACCAGCCAGACCGTGGATGAGTCGACGAAAGCCGCCCTGCTTGCGGAGGCCTCCCGCACCATTATCACCGAGCTGGGCAAACCCGAACGCTATGTCATGGTGATCGTCGAACACGCAACGGCCATGATGTTTGCCGGTGAGACAACGCCTGCGGCCTATCTTGAGTTGAAAGGCATCGGCCTGCCGGCATCCCACACGGCGAGTCTGTCGAAGGTCTTGTGTCATCTCGTCACCAAGACCCTTGGTATCCCCGGCGAGAGGATTTATATCGAATTCGCCGATGTCCAAGGCAGGATGTGGGGGTGGAACGGAGGAACCTTCTAGAACGGTAAAGACCAGAACAGTACAGAGCAAATAACATAAAAAATAAAAAAGGCACGGCATGACGTCCATTTTCCCTTGCAGAGACGTGTAACAGGCGCCGCCATGAGAAGGATGGCACGAGGGAGGGGTGGAAGCCGTTTCCATACCATCAGGATCAGGAGAAAGAACGCATGGTCGCCAGCGCAAAAGTTTCGTTGTTGGGTCGCCTGGGGATAGGGGGAATCCTTGTTGCGCTCCTTATGCTCGGAACCGGCCAGCCGGCCGGGGCCACCCCGAAACAGGAACCGCACGGAAAAGCACCGCCGTCGTGTGCGGCCATTTCCTTCCGTCCTTTGGTCATGGGCATGCCCAATGGGACCCATGAGGCCGGCATATACAAGTCCCGTTTCACCCGCATGGAACTGATGGCCGAAGTGGACGGGGGCACACCGAAAACCTATTTCCTGCACGTCAACGGGCGGAAACTGGAATCGGCCCTTCCCGCCATTCCCCATGAGGTGGAGGGGTGTTTGAAATCGAAACATGTCAGGCTGCCGGTTGTCAAACAGTCGGGCGCCTGTACCGGCTCTCGTTTCCGGGCGGTCGTTTTCAGGGGCGGAAAGCAGAAAGTGGCCATGCTGTTTGGTCTGCAAGGGGATGAATGGCATTTGTGCACGGCGTCAAACATTTAACGGAGAAACACCCCACTGCCGTTGAACGCATGCGGGGTATGGGGGAGGCTGCGCCTCCCCCCACGGTGTGGTTATTGATCCTTCATCCATCATGCGGGCCATCATGTGGGGGAGGAAAATTTTGCGGAGGACACTGGCGTTAAGAAAATTGTAAAACGATCCTGTCACAGAGAAAGCGATCAAGGAATTGGCTTTTGGGGGAAGGCCGTGAAAACTGGGAACCGAAGCCTTTGTTGTAAAGGGCGCGTGGCGGTATGGATCATGGTTTTTACCCCTTCCGCCGGGGCGGAAACGCTGGACGCACTTCTGCCAGAATATCTTACCACCAACGAGGAAATGAAAAGGGCTGAACTTGAAGCCCAGGTGGCGGAGCAGACCTTTCAGGCCGTGATGGGGGTGTATTATCCGGTGTTCAAGGCGGTGGGCTGGGCCGGACATGAACACACCAACAAGCCGAACGAGGCCGATACCACGATCGTCGCCAAGGAAGTGGATTTTTCCCTTTCCCAGCTCGTGCATGACTTCGGCGAGAGCGGCACGGCCATCGAAATCGGACGGCTGAGAGTGAAACAGGCCAAGTTAACCGCCCAAAGCACCCGCCAGTCGAGCGTGGTCGCGGCGGTCAATGCCTATGTTGGCGTCTACCGGTGGTTTAATTTCCTGCGTCATGCCCGGAAGAACGAGGAAAATGTTCAGAAGCAGACCGGCCTTGAACAGGCGCGCGTCGATCGCGGCGGGGGATATTCGACCGACGTGTTGCAGGCCAAGGTCCAGCTCCTGCAAACCCAGGACCGCCGGGTTAACGCCGAACTTGAATTTTCCAAGGCGATCAGCACGTTCCAGGCGGTTTTCAACCGGGATCCGGGTGATTTTTCCACCATGCGG
>WOUV01000048.1 GCA_009773045.1 Rhodospirillaceae bacterium
CGCGGCTCATCTCGCGCGCGCCGGCGATGTGCAGGGCCACGGGCGCATCGTTGAACCGGGGGCTGGCGAGCAGGCCCGTTGGTATTCCGACAAGGTTCGTGCTGTGCCCCAGGGCGTCGCGAGGGGCATCAACGATGTTTTTTTGTGGGGGGGGCCGGGACGTTTCAGCCCATTTCATGCCTCCAGGCTCCCCTCAAGGCGCATCGGGCGGCGGGGTGTCGTTGACGATCCCGTCCCAGGCCATAGGATTTTGAGGTGTGCGATCCCGTCGTTCGAAACGTGTTCCATGAAACGATGCTCCCTTGCGAACATGCCCTTCTCAAGTATCGCACATCGATGCGTTGCGTTAACGCTTGACGCAATAACAGAACAGTGTCATGGTCTTTCCCGTTCGCAAAGAACGGATATTGGAATGAACTCCTTGGAAAAGGACCAGGAAAGACCTCAAACAACCATGGACACGATGAAAGCCAATGAACACGCCGCGCAGAAGATGGACGTTTTATCCACAGGTGAGAGGGATCTGAAAAACGCCCGCCGGTTTGCCGAGGCCCTCAACCGGAATCTGCCAGAGTTCGTGCGCACCGGCCAATCCCAGATGACCATCGCCCGCCGCATCGAACGCTTCGTCGCCCAGGGCCTGCTGGCGAAAGGAATCTCGCCCCAGGACCGGCGTATGGTCACCATCATGCCGACACAAAAATTCACGGATCTGGTGCAGGGTTATTTGAGGCAAGCCATGCGGGAGGCAGACGTTCAGGCGATCGATCTTCTGGAATCAACGCCTATCTTGCCATCCACGGAGCGCATTCTTGCCGCCAGACGATCCCTAGCCTGCAACAACGGCACATCCGTCTGATCCCAAAGATCAGGGTACGTGTTGGCACTCTTCCTCGGGGGCCGCATCCATCCCCCGAGAGGGTTTGGAGGAGTCCACTTCCCAGGCCAGCGCTTCCTCCAGTTTCCCGAACAGAACAGAGGGCATCACCGACTTTTGCAACAACTCATGGCCGGCGGAACGGATGGCTTGGAGGATCTCGGGCGCGGTGTCCCTGGTCAGGATGAAGGTGCGCCGCGCCGCACCGGCTTTGGTCGCAAGGGTGGCCATGACGTCAAGACCGGTTTCACCCCTCCTCAGCCGGTAATCCGCAAGGATCACATCCGGCCATCGCTCGGCCCGGGCAAGGGCGATCCCCGCTTCATCGCCGGAAGCCGCCTTGATGACCACAAGGCCCCACTCCGACAGCAAAAGCCCCATGGCCCTGCCGCAGCAGGGCATCGTCCTCCACGACCAGGACACAACCGGATAATGGTTTAGGCCCTGCCGACTCCGCGCGGAAATCGGACGGGGCTTCTTCCGGCCGGGCCGGCAGCTCCACCGAAAAACGCGATCCGCGTCCGGGCGCGGAAGCAACCAAAACGCGGGCCGACAGCAGATGCGCAAGGCGCCGCACGATGGAAAGCCCCAGCCCGAAGCCTACCCCAGGGGAACGCCCAGGATAATCAACCTGATAGAAGGCTTCGAAAATCAGTTTCTGTTCCGCAGAGGCGATGCCGATTCCGGTGTCCACCACATCGATTCGCTAGCCGTTGCCGCGCCGCCGGCACCCCATCACGATTCCGCCGCGGCGGGTATACCGCAAGGCGTTTTCCAAAAGATTGCGCAGCAGCCGTTCCAAAAGCGTCGGATCGGTGACCACGGCGGCCGAGGACGTCACCCCCCGTAACGACATCCCCGCCGCCCGGGCGCGCGGCCCGTATTCGGCCACCAGCCGCCGCACCAGATCCTCAAGGGCCACGGTGGTGAACCGGGGGCGAACGGATTCCAGCCGGGACACATCAAGAAGGGCTTCAAGCAGATCCCGTAAAGATGCTAGGGTCGCGTGCATCGGCGCCATCAAGGCCCGCGCCGGATGGCCGGCCAGCTTTGCATCCAGAACGGCGCAGAACAAAAGAAGCGATTGCACCGGCTGGCGCAAATCATGGCTTGCGGTGGCAAGGAAACGTCCCTTGGCCGCGTTGGCCTGTTCGGCTTCTTCTTTAGCGTATTGGAGTTCCGTTGCCAGGGTGGCGAGATGATCGGCGTGACGTTGCACCTCGATGGCCAGAAGACGGGCCTGCATCTCGGCCAGTTCCGCCCGACGCCGGGCTTCGGTCGCTTCCGAGGCACGATCTTCCGCCTCGCATGTCCGGGCGCGCAAGGTTGATTTCAGGGCGGCCTGGTCACTGTTCAGCTGCCTTCGCCGCCGGACCAAAAGGACCGCTAGCAGAACCGTCGTGCCAACGGCCAGCACAAGCGGTATCCATAGGCTTGATACTTCCGGCACGTGTTCAAGACCCCCTCTCGGCAGGCGGGATCACCATGATATCCTCCAACCGGCATGTTGGATCCGCCCGAATCACCAGCCGGTGCCCCAGATGCCGTTCGGCCTCTGCCACCGCCGGGGACCCCCTCAAGGGTTCCGCGACCGAGGGCGCCAAGGCCAGGCCCAGCCCCGTGCATCGTCGCGCCGCCGTTTCCCGCAGCACCAGACGCAAGGCCGACAGGCCAACGGTAACCGGATCGGGGTCCATCCCGCAACAGCCTTGCCGCAACACATCGGCCAGCGCGGCACGGCAGCGGTTGCGGATCATTTCCACGAGACCCAGGGGCGAGGGACCGTACACCTGCACCGGCAACGGATCGCTCGCCACAACCGCACGCAACGCCGCAACGACCCGGCGCAGGCGATCGATCGGCCAGCAGGTCACGAAATCCACCACCAGCGCGCCAGAGAGATTCCGCAAACGCATCTGCCAAGCAATGATATCCACAGCGGCCAGATTGACCGCATCGGCGGCATCCAACCCCGCCGCCGCCGTATCGACATCGATGGCGGTCAGGGCCGTGGCTGGTTCGATGATCAGCCTTCCCCCCCCCGCCAGCGGAACCTCCCGCTCCAGGGCCGCCGTGAGATCGGATTCGATGCCATGGGTTTCAAACAGGGCGCCGGGGGTCGGCTCCAGCCGAACCGAAGCGATTTTCCCCCCCGACACCCGTTCAAGGGCGCGGGCACGGGCCAGAAAAGCGCCATCGTCGCACACGATGGAAACCTGCGACCCGGCGCGATCCACAAGCTCGATCAGGGGATCCGGACCGTCATCGAGCCGAACCGGCGGGGCCACCCCCGCGACACGCACACGCAGAGCCTGCCACCGCCGCCGCAGGGAATCGATTTCGGCATGCAGCAGGGAGGGTTCCACCCCGGCGGCCCGGTGACGGAGGACAGCCCCCTCTCCCGCCGCCAGCATGGGCCGCACCGCCGTCAGAAGGCGCGCGCACGTTTCTTCTCCCAACCGACGCGAAACATTCACGCCCGCCCGAAACGGCGACCACACGGCAAGGGATCCGGCAAGCGTGATGCGAGCGGAAATCTTCGCTCCCTTAGTGTGTTGTTCCTCCTGAACCACCTGTACGAGCAGTGCGGTCCCTTCCGGGGGTGGGCCAGAGGCGGGAAAGTTCTCCCGCGGCAGAAAGCCGGGCCGCGCGCTCCCCATGTCAACCCATACCGCCCCCCGCACGCTCCCCACCACCCGGCCAAGATGGATTGAACCATAGGGGCGGCTTGCGTCCCGCACGACGATCACATCGGTGACACGCCCATCCCGGCACAGGGCATAGCGGCTTTCCCCAGGCGAGCGCGAGGCGACGATCAGAAAACCGGTGTCCGGGGATTTCATGGTCAGACGCCGGCTGCCGTCCCGCGGCCGGTTTCCAAAAGACCACTGCCGCGCAACAGGGCCGCCGTTTCATACAGCGGCAGCCCGACCACGTTGGAATAGGAACCGGCCAGAAAACGCACGAACGCCGCCGCCCGGCCCTGAATGGCATAGCCACCGGCCTTGCCCTGCCATTCGCCCGTGGCAAGATAGGCGCTCTGTTCATCGGAATCGAGTCGTTTGAAGGCAACGATCGTCGTCACCACGCGCACGATGGTATGACCCGATGGTGTGTGCAGGCACACTCCCCCCACCACCCGGTGCCGGCGACCGGACAACAGCGCAAGCGACCGCGCGGCATCGTCCAGGCTTTCCGCCTTGGGCAGAATACGCCGGCCACAGGCAACAACCGTGTCGGCGGCCAGCACATGCCACCCCCCATGACGCGCGGCCACCACCGCGGCCTTGGCCCGGGCCAGACGCTCCGCATGGGCCACCGGGGTTTCGCCGTGCACGGGCCGTTCGTCGAGATCGGCGGGATCAATGATGCAGGGGACGATGGCCATCTGGCGCAACAGCGCCTTCCGCCGCGGCGAAGCCGAGGCAAGAACCAGCGGTAGTTCCCGCGCTTCCCCTTCCTCCATGGGAACGGCGCCCCCGGTTTACTTGAAACGAAAGGTGATGCGACCCTTGGTGAGGTCATAGGGTGTCATCTCGACATTGACACGATCCCCCGCCAACACCCGGATTCGGTTTTTGCGCATTTTCCCAGACGTGTGCGCCAGAATCTCATGCTCATTGTCCAGTTTCACCCGAAACATCGCATTGGGCAGCAGTTCGACCACGGTGCCGGAAAATTCGAGCACGTCTTCTTTTGTCATACGTCAGTTACCTCGTTTTCTTTTCGGTCCCGTGCTCGTTCCGCAGTGCAAACCTCATGCCGCAGTGCAAACAGGGGCGCTTCCGCAAGAGCATTCTCAGGACGAGGATTAAGTGAGGCCGCCCATGCCCTGGGTCAAGCATTATTTCCGCCAGAGGCCTCGCCTTCGGGGGCACGGGCCTCATTCGAGACCCGGCAGACAGGGCAAGGCCGGATGGGCCAGCCCCAGAACCTTGAACAGGTGCCCCATTTCCGCATCGTCGATCAAACGGCGCACCCCACGGACCAGGGAACGGGCCTGGGCGGGGTCCGCTTGCGCCAACAGGCGTTCCGCCCGGGTCAGAATGCCAAGCCGGCGCAGCCATGGCCCTTGCGGAACCGGACCGCAGGCGCGAACGCCCCACCGTTTCGCGCGCGCGCGCACGGCGGCGAAATCCACGTGGGCGGTCAGGTCCGCCTCGCCCGGGGCCTCAAGCACCGGATGGAAGGTGTGACGGCGCACCGCCTGCACCGAATCACCCGTCGCGCTAACGGCAGGACCATAATCGATGAACAGGGCCGCCCCCCCGTGCGCCAGCAGACGCGCGGCAACGGCCTCCACAACCTCCAACACCGCCGGCGAGGCTTCGGCGATGGCCCCGACGGGAGCCGTCGTCCGCACGCTGTCCGGCACAGACGGGACCGGCGTCAGTGGACCGGGCACGAAGCAAAAAGCCCCCTCCGCCAGCCCCACCTGTCGCTCGCGCCACCCCTCGGACGTGCGTTCGAACTGATGGACCGGCAGGGCGTCCAGAAACTCGTTGGCCACCACCAGCACCGGACCGGGCGGCACCGCATCGAACCGGTCATGCCAGGCCAGGGGCACTCCGCACGCTGCCAGCCGCTGTCGTTGCCGGGCCGCAAGGCGCGGGCTGGTTTCGACCAGATGCACCGCCACCGCCGCGGCAAAGGCGGGCACCGTGCGCGCCGCGCGCAAGGCATCACGCATCAGCGTGCCGCGGCCCGGTCCCAGTTCCACGAGGCGCACGATCCTTGGCGCCCCCATGGCCTGCCACACCACGGCGCACCACAGGCCGATCAGCTCGCCGAAGATCTGGCTGATTTCGGGTGCCGTGATGAAGTCGCCTCCCTCCCCGAACGGTTCCTCGGTCCGGGCGTAATAGGCCGCCCCCGCCTCCGCCATGAAGGTTGCAACCGATACCGGCCCCCCGGTGCGGATGAGAGTTCGCAAACGCTCAGCCGCGCTTTCGCCCATGACGCCACGCTTCTTCCACCAGCAGGGCACCGATCACGACCATGGGCAAGGACAGCCCCTGCCCCATGGTGGCGCCCCCCAACAGAAACCCAAGATGCGCATCGGGTTCGCGAAAGAACTCGGCGGTGCCACGGGCCGCGGCATAGCCGATCAGGAACAGCCCGAGCAGCGCTCCCTCACGGGCGCGCAAAGCCCGGATCCGCCACAAGAGATGCATGACGACCAGCAGCAGCGCCCCTTCCAGCAGGGCTTCATAGATTTGACTGGGATGGCGGGGCAGGGAATCCACCTGGGGAAAGACCATCGCCCACGGCAGATCGGGCGGTGCCGGACGGCCATGCAGTTCGCCATTGATGAAATTGCCGATCCGTCCCAGCATCAGGCCGATCGGCGCGGCGCACCCCAGCAGATCCCCCAGCCCACCCACGGAGACCGCCCGGCGACGGGCGAACAGGACCGTTGCGAGAATAACACCCAGAAGCCCGCCATGAAACGACATTCCCCCCTGCCACAGGAACGGAATTTCCTGCGGATGGTCCAGAAAGTAAAGCGGCTTGTAGAACAGCACATACCCCAGCCGCCCCCCGAAAACGATGCCAAGGACGGCCCATGTCACGAAATCTTCCGTCTGCTGCGGCGTGATCACGGGCGGCCCCTTCGCCGGTCTTTGCGCCATGAAGCGCACATACCCCCAGGCGCCGAAAATGCCGACGATATACGAAAGCGCATACCAGCGGATGGCCACGGGACCCATCGCAAGGGCAACCGGATCGAAACCAGGATGCATGAGACTCATTGTCGGGTGCCTTGTGCAACGATGCGTGCTCAACGATAACGGTCGCCCGTGGCCAGGAAGTCCGTGATGTAACGCCCGATCCCTTCTTCCAGGGAGAGGAAGGGTTTGTCATAGCCCGCAGCCCGCAACTTTTCCATGCCTGCCTGCGTGAAGTACTGATATTTGTCGCGGATCGCAACGGGCGTATCGATGAACTGGATGCGCGGCTCCCGCCCCAGGGTACGGAACATCGCCTCCGCCACGTCCCTGAAGGTGCGGGCCGTGCCGGTGCCAAGGTTGAACAGGCCGCTGACGGAAGGCGTATCGATCAGCCATAGCATGACGTTCGTGCAGTCCTCGACGGAAACGAAATCCCGCATCTGCCCGCCGTCGGGATAGTCCGGGTTGTGGGAGCGGAACAACAGGCACGGCTCCCCCCGTGCGAGGGCTGGAAACTTCTGGGCGATGACACTGGCCTGGGTGCCCTTGTGATATTCGTTCGGCCCATAAACGTTGAAGAACTTGAGACCCGCCCACTGGGGTGGGGACGGGCGACCCGCGGCCAGGCAGCGCCACACCCAACGGTCGAACATGTGCTTGCTCCAACCATAGAGATTGAGGGGACGCAGACGGGCCAGCGCCTCGGCGCTGGTGAAGTCATCGTTGAAACCGGCCGATCCGTCGCCATAGGTCGCCGCGGAGGAGGCGTAGATCAACCGGACCCTCTTCGCGGCGCACCATTCCCACAGCCGCAAGGACAGTTGGAAATTGTTTTCGAGAATCGCGTCGCCGTTGGCTTCGGTGGTGGCGGAAATCGCCCCCATATGGATCACGATCTTGATGTATCCCCGGTACATCTCCAGAAACGGGAACATCTGTTCGGGCGTGACGATGCCCCGTGCTTCGTGCTTGGCGAGATTGCGCCATTTTTCGCCATCCCGCAGGCGGTCGGCAACCACTACGTCATACATTCCCCGCGCCGTCAAAGCGGCCAGCATGTTGGACCCGATGAAGCCGGCTCCCCCCGTGATGATGATCATGCCTCGAACCTCCGCAGAATGTTATGTCATATCCTTGAGGTCAGTCTTGACTGACGCTCAAGGCGCACGTGTGACGGCGTACCCCATGGCGGATGCGCCAAGGGCCGCAAGGGAAGCCCTGACGATCACGGCGGAAGGGGAGTGCACAGGGAGCACAGCGGCTTCCCGCCGCGTGAAGGCGGTGAGGGGCGGCGTTGACGCCGCCCTTCCTGTTATCCCGCGGGCGCCCATCAACGAGTCCACCAGCCGATACGACGCGGAGAGGTTTCCATGGCATGGTCTTTCTCTGTTTCATTCTCATCGGACTGCGTCAGAAAGCTGGCTGCGGGTATGTCTTCTTCCTGGAGCACATCTTGAGACGCTTCCTGAGGCGCACGGCCAACCTTCTCTCCCGCCGCCTCCCCTTCAGCCCGCGGCTCGGCGTCTGAGGGGACTGGCATCTCTTCCGTCTCCGAAGGACTTCTCCGCCGTCGTCGTCCGCCGCGGCGCCCGCGCCGCCGCCTCCGGCGTTCCTCGCTGCCGGGAAGGGCGGGAGCGTCATCGCCGCCGTCATCATCGATTTCCGGAGAGGCCGCCGTCGTCCCGCCTTCTTCTTCGGCGGCGGCATCCTCGTCACCCTCGGGGTCGTTGTCGGGCGTGTCTTCCCGCCGGCCACGTCGGCGCCGGCGCCGACGTGGCCGATTGTTCTCGCCCCCATCGGCATCGCCGTCTTCGGCCTTGCTTGCGGTTTCATCGGCGAGGGCGGTATCGTCTGCGATCGCTTGCGTATCGTCCTCCGCAGGGGGGAGCGGATTTCCAGACAGGTCGTCGGCAGGGGAATCACTCTCGCCTTCCTCCCGCCCGGTCTTGAGGCGCTCCAGCCGGTAGGCGGGCGGAACCATGTCCGTATCGACGGACACGAGCACGTGAAAGCCATAGCGGACCTCAATACCGGCCAGCGCCTGACGCTTGTGATTGAGGAGATAAAGGGCCACCGCCATCGGACAGATGACGTTGATTTCCAGCGACCGATGCCGAAGACCCTCTTCCTCGATGGCGCGCAGAACATGCATGGCCGACGATTCGACCGAACGCACAAGACCGGTACCGTTGCAGTGCGGACAGGGCAGGAAGTTCGTTTCCATCAGGCTGGGACGCAGCCGCTGGCGCGACAACTCCAGAAGGCCGAACGGGCTGATGCGGCCCACCTGCACGCGCGCCCGATCGCTTTTCAGGGCTTCCTTGAGGCGTTTTTCGACCGTGACGTTATTGCGGTTTTCCTCCATGTCGATGAAGTCGATGACAATCAGGCCGGCAAGGTCGCGCAGGCGCAACTGGCGGGCGATTTCCTCCGCCGCTTCAAGATTGGTCTTAAGGGCGGTTTCCTCGATATGGCGTTCGCGAGTAGCCTTGCCGGAATTGACATCGATCGCCACCAGCGCTTCGGTCTGGTTGATGACAATATAGCCGCCCGACCGCAGTTGCACCTCCGGGCTGTGCATGGCATCGATCTGCGCCGCCACACGGTAGCGGTGCAACAGGGGAAGTTCTTCCTCCTTGTACCGTTGGACCTTTTTGGCATGGGAGGGGGTGAGCATTTTCATGAAATCTTTGGCGAGGCGATAGCTTTCCTCGCCGGCAACGATGATTTCGTCGATGTCGCGGCTGTAAAGATCGCGAATGGCCCGCTTGATCAGGCTCGCTTCCTCGTACACCAGGGCAGGGGCGTACGAACGCAAGGTCGTGTCGCGAGTCTGATTCCAGCTTCGGGCGAGGTATTCGTAATCCCGCCGGATTTCGCTTTTGACCCGCTCGGCTCCGGCGGTGCGCAGGATCACTGCCATGCCGGGGGGAAGATTGAACTCGGTCAAAAGGGCTTTCAGGCGTTTGCGGTCGGCAAGGCTCGTGATCTTGCGCGAAACGCCTCCGCCGCGAGTCGCGTTTGGCATTAGCACGCAATAGCGGCCCGCGAGGGAAAGATACGTGGTCAAGGCCGCCCCCTTGTTGCCGCGTTCTTCCTTCACCACCTGCACCAGCAGGATCTGGCGCCGCTTGATCACCTCCTGGATTTTGTATTCCCGCATCAGGCGATAGAGCGGGCGCGTGTCGGGTTCCTCGTTCTCATCGACGTCACGGGCGGTCTCGTCCTGTTCAGGGTCTTCGTCTTCGGAAACGGCCTCCAGCAATTTCCGTCGGTCGGCAGCTGGAATCTGGTAGTAATCCGGATGAATCTCGCTGAACGCTAGGAACCCATGGCGGCTGCCGCCGTAATCGACGAACGCCGCCTGAAGGGATGGCTCGACCCTGACGATTTTTGCAAGATATACATTTCCTTTTAGTTGTTTCTTGGTCGATGTTTCGACATCAAGTTCTTCTATGCGTGTTCCGTTGACCACAACCACCCGGGTTTCCTCCGGGTGGGTGGCATCGATCAACATGCGTTTGACCATGATAACGGGAATCTCCAGCGGCCTGCCGCGCCATCGGGCGCCGGACGGGACAGGGAATCGTGACAAAGGGGGCGCCGTCGATGAAGAAGGAAGGCGTGGAATCGTGACGAAATCCAGGAACCATGGCCAACATCCATCGGGCAGCTCGCCCGGCTGCGAACTCAAAGCGGAGTCGTTGCCACAGGACAAAATCGCGACTCTCTGTTGCGAACCGCGACCGTTCCCATGGAGGCCCGGCTACCGTTTCCGCCGATGGAAAGCAATACCCTTGTGGTAGCTACCATCCGGCGCCAGCTTCGATCGCGCGATCGACCAGGGGCAGACACGAACTTCTCTACAATAGCGGCGCACGGCCCGTTCGACAATGTTCTTTATGACTCTTCAGGTTCCCACTCTGGAATGCATTCCACAATGAGACGGGCCACGACAACGCCTATTGCGCTGTCCTTGACCGTCATGACTCTCTATGAGAGTATGTTATTGCACATAAGTGCTCTAAAGTTGTATACCAAACCCGATGGTCGAGACCAGGCCGGTGGCGGGCACAGGCAGGATGGCGCTGTCGGAACCGTCGAAAAAGACATTCCTCTTCTTTTTGGAGCGCTCCCCAGGGCTGAGGAAAGGGTTTCTCTGCCTGAACGTGAGACGGGGATCAAAAGGACCGTTGATGCCTCAAGGAGGCTCCAGCGTCACCAAGCCAAGGACTGCGGCGCCCGGCGTTTGAGGGAAAGAACCGATAGGTTCCCCCCGATCGTCCTGCGCCCAGATCCCATTGCTCTGGACGAACGGGCCGGTTTCGGCGAAAATCAGGGAGGAGTGTGGCCTTCCTCAGGGGTTTTCCCGTGAAATTCATCGACCCGCGCATTGATTTTGCCTTCAAGAAAATCTTCGGCAGCGAGGAGGCGAAAGACATCCTGATCAATTTCCTGGAAAGTCTTCTCGGCCTGGAGGGCGAGCGCCGCATCGCGGAGCTGACCCTCCTCGATCCATTTTTGGCGCCCAGAATCCAGGACCTCAAATCTTCGGTCCTGGATGTCAAATGCCGCGACCATCGCGGCATTTCCTATATCGTCGAAATGCAAATCCAAAAAGCGGCGGCCTTTTTGAAACGCATCCAGTACAACGCCGCCAAAACCTATGTCCACCAGATCGCGCGGGGCGACGAGCTGACCATCTATCAGTTTAGCGCAATGGGTTGTTGACGGCACGAATCTGCGTGTGATTCAAGGGGTCTAGCTTTGATGGAAGGGGGACTCAAATCGT
>WOUV01000049.1 GCA_009773045.1 Rhodospirillaceae bacterium
TGGTCGATTGATCCCTGCGCCTTCACCACCACCTGCGCGACCCAAAAAACTACGCCGCCCTCACAGCCGTCTTCATATCTATCTTAAGTTAGGACTCTCTGTACCGGATTGCGGGACCGTATACCCCAAAAGCCTGTAATATCCGATTACTTCGATATCTGCTCAATCCCAAGCAACTCGCTACCTTCAACGCTCTTCACGGGTGACTATATTCTTTTGATCTCTGTTTCCGATCGTCCCTATATTTTACGCCCTACCCATATGACTTGTCCAAGCGCCTGAATTTCGGTTCGGTTGACCTCGTAAGGGGGGCCATAGGCTTTATTGTCGCTGGAAATCGTCACAAGACCGGAGTGGATGTTGAGCATGAGGCGCTTGACCAACAACCACCCATCCGATTGAAACACATAAATACCATCTCGTGGTGCGTGTTTTTTAGACAAATCAACCAGCGCCTGATCTCCCTCCCTGAGGGTCGGTTCCATGGAATCGCCACGGATGTAAACGATCGAGAGATCCGTTTGCCGGACCTCGCTCAAAGACCGCAGCCACCTTCGATCGAACAGCACGATTTCCCGGGATGGTTCATTTTTATCTTCGGGCCAGGCTCCGAACCCGGCCGACACGCTGATATCGTAGACGCGAACCGGAACCACCGTCGAGGGCACCCCCGCATCCATCAACAAATCCGTGACTTCCTGACCAAGCGCGAGCGCGAGCTTTTCAAGGTTCGCAACGCCAATTGTTGTGGCCCGTCCGGACAGGAAGTCCCGCAATCCGCTTGAGCTTATGCCGGCCTTATGGGCAAGCACCGCTTGTTTCATCCCGCTTTGGTGGATGGAGCGACGCAAGGCTGAACGGACTTTTTCTGAAATATCCATAATCTTATTATAGGAAAAAACACACATTTTCGTCAAGTGTTGTCACATTTTCCTATCTCCAAAGTCACGTTCAAAAACGCACGAAGGTTCTAAATCATCCCAAGAACAAGTCCCGTTCCGACACCCACCGTTCCAACGCTCACAACGATCCGCACCGCGCGCACGGTCACCTTTGGCAAGAAACGGGCGCCAAGAAAAGTTCCAAGGAAGGCAGCCAGGGTGGCCGCACCCGCCATGCCGGCACTCCCATCGGCCAAAAAAGCAGACGGCAGAAACGAGGCGCCATACACGGAAAGCCGCACCATATCCACCACCACCGCGGCCACCACGCCGGTACCAATGAAGGCTTCCTTCGACAGGCCGCACTTGAGCAGAAAGGCGGAACGCAAAGCCCCCTGATTGCCCGACAGGCCACCGAAAAAACCGGACAGAAAACCGCCCAGCGGCAGGAAACGACGATCAAACACGATTTTTTCTCCCCCGGGCAAAAGCTCGGCCAGGGCAAAACTGATCATCAGAACGCCGATCACGCCATTGACCACCGTCACCTGACGCGCGATCCAGCCGAATCTATATTCAATCATCGGCGGTATTTCCGTGGCCAGGGAAAGCACAGTCGCCCCTCCAAGCGCCGCCAGTATGGCAGGAATTAAAAACAGAATAAGCACGCCACCATCAGCCTTGCGGCCAACCAGCATCACCTTAAGCAGATTATTGGCAAGATGGACGACCGCCGTTGCCGCCACCGCAACATGTGTTGGGGTGAACAGGGCAAACACTGGCAAAAGCACGGTGCCAAGTCCAAAACCCGAAAAAAATGTAGCCATCGTGGCCAACAGCGCTGTCAAACAGATGACGAAGAGTTCCATCACATTTATCCTTGAGACAGGGATAATAGGTATCCGCTAGCGATAGCGATAACCGATATATGGTGCAAGCCGGAGAAAGAACATGCATCTGGCCCATGACGAACAAGAATGTGACGACAGAGATCTCTATGCCGGTCTTATCCGCCTGCATATCCTGCATCACGCCGTGGAAAGGCCGGTGTATGGCGCATGGATTGCTGAAGAACTGGCTCGGCATGGCTATAGATTAAGCGCGGGCACCCTTTATCCCATGCTCCATAAACTAGAGGCCAAGGGGTATCTCCTGTCCCGCAAGGATCAGAACGGGCCGCATGGACGCCGCCTGTATCAGGCAACAGACCATGGCCGCGCCGCACTTGAAACCACGAAGATCAGGGTGCGCGAACTGTTCGGGGAACTTTTTGCTAGTCTGTGATGCCGCCGGTCTGTACTATCGATAGCGTCAATACGACTTTGTGTTACCACAATCGTGGTAATACGTAACGCGGCATGCACACTAAAGTACCCAGAGGATGCCTTCCAGCGCCCGAGGGGAGTTTTGGTCGGTCGCGATCACGGTTCACAGGGAGTGCACGTCAGGTGTGACGGTATGAGTCCTGAACACCTCACCTTTTCTGGCCGCGATTCGGCGGACATGTCCCCCCGCCCGGAGGGTGACGCGCCGTTCCTCCACAGGGCATGGTCAGGGGAGGGAGGTGTACATTACAGAAACTTGACCAGTGCGGCGATGGCGCCCACCGCCACCGCCAACATGGCCCCCAGCTTGATTGTCAGGCGTTGTTCCATTTCGCGCATCTCGGCGCGCACGGTGGCGATGTCAGCCTTGGCCTCCCGCCCGCGCGGTATCGATTTTCGCTTCCAAGCGGGCGAAATCGACCTTGGCGGCCGCTTCCATATGGTCGATGCGGGTACTCAGCCGATGCTCTGATTCGCGCAAGTCGGTGCGCAACGTTTGTTCCAATTCGCGAAAGTCGGTCTTGATCACGAGGATCTCGGCCATCAGCCGATGCTCCGATTCGCGCACGTCGGCCTTGGTGGCGAGATCGGAGTCGATCGAGGCTTCTTTGATGGCTTCGGTGATCGCGTTGGCGTGTTCTTCAGTAATCCCACCTTTACGCAGATGGTGGGCGATTTTCAAGGTGTCGAAAGCAATGGCCAAGGCCATGGGGCGTCCTTTCTTATCGTGTTCTCTCTCTCACCATGGTGCCGGGGAGTCTTCGAGTCAACGGCGTCATGACGGATGCCCTGCCCCCGCCTGCGCCGTCGTGGCGTGCCCTTGCACGCATCCCCTCTCCACGAGAAAGGTTTTCGAGATATGCCGCCAGGATTGACGCGCGATGGCGTCACATGCTGAAAGGAACAAGGGCCATGGCCTGTTCGCGCATGGTCTTGCGTTCGGCGTCCGGCAGAGGAATGAGACCCTTGTCGGTGAGATAACCTTCCCGCCCCCAGGCCTTTTCGCTCGTGAACTCAGCGATGTATTCCTTCAAACCTTGCACCATTTCAACGTGTGCATTCTTGGCATAGAAATACAAGGGGCGCGACACCGGATAACGGCCGTCGGCGATGTTATCGAAGGTCGGCCCATAACCATCTATGATCGCACCGTGTAGACGGTCCGTGTTCTGGTCCAGGAAGCTGAAGCCAAAAATGCCGAAGGCTTTAGGGTTCGCTTCCAGCTTTTGCACGATCAGGTTATCGTTTTCTCCCGCCTCAATGAAGGCGCCATCTTCGCGGATGGTCTGGCAGGCGACCTGGAACTGTTGATGGTTTTCTTTTTTGAGGACGAGAAATTCGGCAAAACCTTCACAGGCCGCGTCCATGACCACTTCGACAAAGGCATCGCGGGTGCCGGAGGTCGGCGGCGGTCCCAGAACCTCGATTGTGGTGTCGGGGAAAGCGGCGTCGATGTCTTTCCACGTCTTATAGGGATTGTCACGCAGGGCGCCGTCTTTTGGGACATGTTTGGCGAGGGCCAGGAAAAGCTGGGTGCGGGTCAGTTTCAGGGGTGGGGTTCCCTTTGCGTGGGCCAGTACGATTCCATCGTAACCGATCTTGACCTCGACGATATCGGCAACGCCATTCTTCCGGCACATCTCCACCTCGCTTTTCTTGATGCGACGGGAAGAATTGGTGATGTCGGGATACGCCATGCCAACGCCGGCACAGAACAGCTTGAGGCCGCCGCCGGAACCGGTCGATTCGACCACCGGGGACTTGAATGCGGTCGTCTTGCCGAATCGTTCGGCAACGGTGGTGGCGAAGGGATAAACGGTCGATGAACCAACGATGCGGATTTGATCACGGACCGACTGGGCATGGGCCACGCTTGTTGCAAGGACACCAGCCGTGACAATGCCGATGATGGTCTTGTGGATCATGAAGAAACTCCGGATCGGTTGATGGATAATACGAAAGACGAACACCAAGGGGAATCGAGGCAATGCGGGGGAATCAGTCCCCGCGGTGTCGTGATGCCCTTCATTTCGCGGGATTCAGCCATTGGCTGGCTCTGTTTCGGTCGAGGGACAGCACAAATCGGGCTGGCCCTTGCAGCAGTTTTCGGTCAGAAAGTGCAAAAGCGCCGTTATGGCCGCGAAGTCGGCGTGGTAGATCAGCAGGCGCCCTTCGCGCCGCCGCTCGATCAAACCGGCTTGGCGCAGATGGGACAGATGGAATGACAAGGTGCTGTCACTTGCCCCCAGTTCCTCAGCGATTCGCCCGGCCGGTAATCCTTCCGGCCCCACGGTGATCAGCAGCCGGAACAGCCGCAGGCGTGTTTCTTGGGCAAGCGCCGCCAGGGCGGCAAGGGCATCACGTTCATTCATTGCTTCTAGAAATATAGAACCATTCGCCGGAAGGCAATAAAATAAAGATCCCCTGTCGCGGGGAAGGCGTATTCCGGGAAATGACTGGAATCAAGGAAACCTGTCTGAAACCCTCCCCATATCCTCCAGATTCCGATGGGAGGCGCTTTTCAGCCGTTGGCGGTGATGCGGGCGATTCGTTCTTTCAACAGGGGGTCGTCTGCCCTGTTGTTGGCAACGTGGCACACGGACCGGCCTTTTGATAGCCCGCCGCCATGGGCCAGGGGATGGACGAAGGGGATCGTGTCGACCCGGTCACGCTCTTGGCAAAAGGGCAGCGCGCGCCAGGCCGTCGAAATCGCTGCGCGTGATGAATCTGAATTTGCGATTTAACATCTTTTCCTCCTCTTTTACGATCGTCCCGACATTCCAGACTGTTTGTCTATCGCCATCGACGGACTTTCGAGAGCGATAGACGGTTGACGGCCTTTTGATCGTGGGCGAAATATTGTCGGGGATGTCCGGTGCGGGTATGATCATGCCATAAGAGAGAGGGAGCACGCCTTGGCTAAACACGGATGGTTGCATTTTAAAAGAGTTCCTATCCATGTTCTGTTTTTGCTGGCCGGCTTGGGCCTGATGGGGCCAGGGGGGGCGTGGGCGGGGTATGCCTCACTTGTCATGAATGCCGAAAGTGGCCAGATTCTGCATGCCGATGGCGCAGACGACATCAATCATCCGGCATCCCTGACCAAGATGATGACCTTGTACATGCTGTTCCAGTTCCTGGCCGACGGCCGGGTGACTCTGGCAACGCCGATGAAGGTTTCCGCCCGGGCTGCCGCGCAATCGCCATCGAGGCTGAATCTGCCCGTGGGGGCGACCATTTCGGTTGAAAATGCTATTCTCGCCCTCGTCACGAAGTCGGCCAACGATATCGCCTGCGTGGTGGCCGAAACCCTGGGCGACAGCGAAGCCGAATTTGCAACGATGATGACCGCTACCGCCCACCGGCTTGGCATGCGCAATACGGTTTTCCGCAACGCCTCCGGGCTGCCCAACCGGGCACAAGTCACCACGGCGCGCGATATGGCCCTGTTGGGGCGGGCCTTGATCCAGAATCATGGACGGTATTACCCCTACTTTTCCACCCGCCTGTTCCAGTATGGAGAGATGAAAATCCCGACCCACAATCGGCTTTTGCTGAACTACGAAGGAGCCGATGGCATCAAGACCGGCTATACCGCCGCTTCGGGATTCAACCTTGTCACGTCGGCCAAGCGGAACGACACGCGGCTGATCGGCGTTGTTCTGGGCGGAACGACGGCGCGCTGGCGGGATGCCCATATGGCCGATCTTCTGGATGCCGCTTTTGCCCGACTTGCGGACAAACCGCTCATGGTGGCAAAGCGCGTGCCGCCACCGGGGCGCAAAGCCCTGTCCAAAAATAAAAACCTCAGCACGGCGTCTCAGTCTCCTAAAACCGCCTCTCCGACGAAGCCCCCCGTCAGGACCGTCAAGCCCCCCGACACGGCGCAAAGGGGACAGGAACAGGAGCCAGCATCGCAGGCCCGGATGGCGCATCTTGTGCGTAAAGTCCTGGGCAGCGATCAGCCAGCGGCGGAAGCAACGGCATCGAAACCCAAACCGGGCGGCTGGGGCATTCAGCTGGGGTCTTTCCGCAAGGTTGACGAGGCGCGGGCCAGCGCCCGTTCCGTTATGGAACGCCTGACGACGGCGCAAGAAAAGCCGACGGTCGTGATTCTGACCGCCAAGGTCAAAGGGGCAACACTGTATCGCGCGCGGGTCATGGGCCTGACCCGGAAGGATGCCCGTATCGCCTGTAAGAACCTTCCCCGACAAAAAGGTCGACCGGCGCCGGCCTGTCATGTTGTTCATCCTTCGGGCGATGTGGCCTCCACAACATAGCCCCGTGGGATTTTTCGATGAGGGATGCACGTCATGACGACTCACCGGGTGAGGGGCCTCGCCGTTTTCGTTGGAGCGGCACTGGCGGTGTGGTTCGTCATGTCCTTTCTGACGACCCTTGAAACCATGACCGCCGTCATGGGACGTGTAAGCGAAGATATCCATGGGATATCAACCGCCGCTTCGGCCATGCGGCAGGATACCGCCCGCATGGTGGATCATGCAGCGGCCATGCAACAGGCCGTCGTCGCCCTGGACCGCAACCTGAACCAGATCAACCACGATATCGCCGGCATCCAGAACACCATGGCGGAAGACATCGAGCGGATGCGGATCGTGCTTGACGGCATCGGTCAGGATATGGGCGCCGTGAATGGGGCCACCCAGCGCATGAATGCTTTCATGGGCCGGATGACCTATGGCATGGATCGCTTGGCCAATACGATTTCTCCGTTGGGGGGCTTGGGGATGCCGTGATCCCGCGGGTTGGAAAAAGGAGGATGCGGTTGCCGGGGAGCCAGGAAAAAATGAGTATGGCAACCGCATCCCCAAGTTAAACCATCGTCTGTTCTGACTGTTGTTCCAGGCAATCGGCGTGACCACTGGCGCGAAGTTGGCGCCGGAAGTCGGAGGCAGGCATGGGCCGGCCGCAATAATATCCCTGGATGACGTCACAGCCGAGCCGGCGCAGTACATCCAACTGGTTCCGGTTTTCCACCCCTTCAGCGACGACGCGTAACCCCAGCCCGTGCGCCATGCCGACGATGGCCGTCACCAGCGTCACGTCGGCGGCATCGCTGCCGATGTCCTTGACGAAGGCCCGGTCGATCTTCAGCACATGGAACGGCAAACTTTTCAGGTACTGAAGAGAGGAATACCCGGTACCGAAATCGTCAAGGGCGAGCGTCACCCCGATGGCGTCCAGTTCCTCCAATGCGGCGACCACACCGGGAATGTCGTCGATCAGAAGGCTTTCGGTAATCTCGAGTTCCAGCCGGTCCGGGGCGAGATCCTGTTCTTCAAGCGCCGCGCGGACCGTTGTGGGCAAATGATCGCCGCGGAACTGACGGGAGGAAATGTTGACGGCAACCCGGATTGGAAAGCCATCCGTTTCCCACCGCTTGGCCTCGCGGCAGGCGGCGTGCAGCACCCATGCCCCGATGGGCACGATCAGATCGCTTGCCTCCGCCACGGGAATGAACGTGACGGTGGAAATCATGCCCTGTGGCGCGTTCCAGCGCAGCACGGCCTCCGCCCCATGAATGGTGCGCGAGCGCACCCCGATCAGCGGCTGGAAATAGACTTCGAGTTCGTATTCCCGCAAGGCGCGCCGCAGGCCGGCCTCGATGGTGAAGCGCTCGGCCGATTCCTGGTTCATGGTGGGAACGAAAAAGCGCCAACCACTGGTTTCCTTGGCGTGGTGCAGGGCAGCCTCGGCATTCTGGATCAGAATCTGCGGTGTTTCGGCATCGGCGGGAAACAGCGACACGCCGATGCGGGCTGACAGGAAAAGGTCTTCTCCGTTTGCGAGAAATGGCGGCTCGAAAGCGGCAAGGATACGCCGGATGGCGATTTCCGCCCCAACGTCCGACTTGACATCGGTCAGAAGGGCCGCGAACCGGTCGGTATCGATGTGCGGGCCACGGTATCGTTGCCCCGCACCGCAGAACCGAGTCTGTGGGCACTGTCGCATATGATGGCATCGGCCACCGCCGGCCCGAAGGAATGTCCGACCGCCTGGAAGTGGTCAAGGTCCATCAAAAGCACCGCGCCGGTTTGATTGTCCCGCTTCGCGCTGGCAATGGCCTGGTGCAGACGGTCAAGGACCAGAAGCCGGTTGGGCAGGCCGGTCAGGGCATCATAATTGGTCTGCCGCAGCAGACGCTCCTCGCATTCCTTGTGTACGGTCAGGTCTTCCTTGATGCCGACGAAATTGACAACCGTACCGTGTTTATCGCGAATGGGGAAAAGGGTTGCGTATTCCCAGATCAAGGCGCCGTCACGCCGACGGTTGAGCATCTCGCCCCGCCATTCCCGCCCCGACAAAAGATTGTGCCATATCGCGTCATAGGTTTCGTGGGATGTCTGGCCGGACTGGATCAGGCGCGGCGTCTGCCCCACGGCCTCGTCCCGGTCATAGCCGGTGCTGGCGCAGAATTGGGCGTTCACATATTCGATGACGCCCTCGGTATCCGTGATCATGATGGCCGTCGGGCTTTGTTCGATCACTTGCGAGAGTTTGCGCAACTGTTGTTCGATCCGGTGGTGATCGGTGATGTCGCGCAGGAAGGCCGTGAACAACCGTCCTTCGGGCAGATCGATGGTGGTCAGGGTCAGTTCCACCAGAAACTCGCTGCTGTCGGCCCGCAGGGCGCCGGCACTTCCATGCGCTGACCGACGCACGTACTGGCCGTGCTCGCGCGCTGGTGGGCGAGTCCCCGCTGATGGGCCTCACGAAAGCGAGGGGGGATGATGAGAGTGCTGATGGACCGCCCCTGCACGTCATCCTTGCGATAGCCAAACAACTTTTCGGCCGATGGGTTGAATTCGATGACCCTGCCCAGGGCATCGATCGTGATGATGGCGTCAAGCGCGTTGTCTTGCAGGCCTTGTAATCGGCGCTGCATCAGGTGGAGGTTGACCAGGGTATCACGAAAGACGGTCACAGCGGCGGCAAGGATGCCGATTTCGTTCCGGTACGGGAGCGAAGCGGGCAGGATGGCGGCTGGATCGACGCCAGGATCGTGGCGCGCACGATCAAGATGCCGCAAGATCGTGGCAAGGCGTTGGACCGGTCGTGTGATGGTCATGACGAAAAGCGCCATGACAAGGATCACGCTCACGCTCCCCCCAGCATGAAGGCGACCATGCCCAGGAATGTCCGCTCTGCCTCGTTGCCGTTCTCCTGCGGGAACAGCATTCTATGAATTTCACGATTGGCCACGGCAAAAGCCAATCCGGTCACGGCAACCACCGTCAGAAAGACCAGCAGGATACTCCGGGCGCGCACATCGGCCTGTCGTCTGGCTTCCATGACTTTTGGCGCAGACCAAAAGGACTTGCCATGGTCTTTTGGCCGAAACAAGCCCCACCATTTCGGGTCTGTCTTCAAACAGAACACCCCCTCTCCAGTCGGTGAACGGAGGGCCGATGCGAAAAAGGAGAATGGAAAGCGCGTAAATTACCCTTGTAAGTTGTAATTTGTGATTGGTGAGCAATCTCGGCATGCATAACCTGAGCCGTTGCGTCCATTTTCAGGATTCCCTTCCCACGCACATTCCCATGAGGGGCACCACATGGTGAACATGTGTATAGGGTACGAAAGGGAGAGTTAATGATCGAATTTTCAAGCGAGCCGTTCCCATGATGGGGTGAGATTTGTTCTCATGGGCCTGTCGGATCTGGCCGCTAGGTTGGAGGTTTGGTTTCTGTGGGGGCGGGGGGAGACTTGGCGAAAGCGAGGATGTCCCTTTATTGCCGATACAGGAGAAATAACAGGAACGGGACTTTCTTTCAGCCCCATGCCCGGAGAGCGGGGGGGGGGGGGGGGGGGGGGGGGGGGACGTCTTGTCCTCGCGAAGGCCCGTCATGGAAAACAACGCTCTATGCGGAAAGGCAGGCGCGCTGAAAGCCATATGGATTTCAATGATTTCAATGTGTACGTTGTGCTGTGTGATAGGTCATCTGGCTTGAAAGAAATGATGCGCCAGGGGCGCCCAAGCCAGAGGAACGAGGGAAACGGTATCTTCACAAGACTTCCAGGAGATTGGAAATGAAAACGTTGCGAAGTGTGCGGGAGTTAAGGTGCGGGGTGGCAGTGCAGGCCGTGGCCTGCGGGGAGGGACAGGGCTTCATCCGCCAAGGGGTGCGGAGAAGAAAGGGGTGACGGTCAAGGTCGATCGCATGAGGGAGGAAACAATGCAAAGAAACGCAAAATGCTTCTGGTTATTACGAGCCTGATATAATCATGACGGGCCTGATGCCTATATAAAAGGGCCTGTGGATATATAGTGGGGGGCGAGGCGAAGAGGCATTGTTTCGAGAAGGAGGGAGCATGGAGAAGCAATTAGGGTGTTCAAAAAGGGGCGTTCATGCATATCGGTGCAATGTTCTTCGCTTCGTTTTTGTGAAAGAGAAAGATGTTTTTGACGTTTGCGCTCCTTACAGACTGTGCTGATAGAGAAAAGTGACAGCGCCGGCTTTTCAAGTCGGCGCTGTCACTTTGAGGCCAATGGCATGTTTTGAAATCCGCGGGGAGGGTGAGTATGTCCGGCAGTTGGGTATTGCCCCGGCGCCGGAAGACAGGTAGTGTCCCACCCATGACGAGTCCCCTGCTCCTTGCCCCTTACGCCTGTCATCCCGACCAAAGCCGCGGGCGGTTGCACGACGAGCCAAAATGTTTGGTTCGCTCGCCCTTTCAGCGTGACCGCGACCGCATCGTTCATTCGGCGGCCTTTCGTCGTCTCAAACACAAAACACAGGTGTTCGTTTCCCACGAAGGGGACCACTATCGTACCCGCCTGACCCATTCCTTGGAAGTCTCACAGATTGCCCGTTCGGTGTGCCGGGCGCTGGGGCTGAACGAGGATCTGGCGGAAGCGCTGGCACTGGCCCACGATCTGGGGCATACGCCCTTCGGTCATGCCGGAGAGGATGCCTTGCAGACATGCATGGCCCCCTACGGCGGGTTCGACCATAACGCGCAAGCCTTGCGCCTTGTCACCCGTCTGGAACACCGCTATGCCGCGTTCGACGGTCTCAACCTGACATGGGAGACCCTGGAGGGCATGGTCAAACACAATGGCCCAGTGCAGACAGGCACTGTTCTGCCCGCCGTCATCAGGGACGATGCCCATCTGCGCGATCTGGAACTGGACACGTGGCCAAGCCTTGAGGCCCAGGTGGTGGCGCTGGCCGACGACATCGCCTATGACACCCATGACCTGGACGATGGCCTGCGGGCCGGTCTGTTCACGATCGATGCCCTGAAAACGATTCCCCTCGCTGAAGAAGCGCTTGCCGCGGTGGATCGGCGCCATCCCGGCCTTGAGTGGTCACGGCGGGTGCACGAATCGGTACGGCGTTTGATCGCGGCCATGGTCACGGATCTGCTGGAGGAAACAAAAAGCCGTCTTGCTGTGGCCCGACCCGATTCACCGGATGCTGTGCGCCGTCTGGGACGACCCCTGGCGGGGTTTTCCGACGCCATGCGCGCGCACGATGCGACCTTCAAGGCCTTTCTGTTTCCGAACATGTATCGCCACGACATGGTGAATCGCATGACCCACACCGCACAGAAGGTGGTGACGGATCTGTTCGACACATTCGTCTCTGACCCCCGCCTTTTGCCGGAGGACTGGCAGCGGCAGGTCGATGGCACCCATACCCCCGCCACGGCCCGGCTGGTGGCCGATTATATCGCCGGCATGACCGACCGTTACGCGATCAAGGAACATGCGCGGCTTTTGAACCCCGGGATGCCCCCATGAATGTCTTTACCCACTTCCAGACCATGCTGCGCGTCGTGGTCTCTGAACTCGCGACGAGCGGGAAAATCCCTTCCGACCAGGATGGATCGAAAATCACCTGCGAGCCGCCGCGCGAGGCCGGCCATGGCGATGTCGCCACCAACGCGGCCATGGTGCTTGCCAAATCCGCCGGCATGAAACCCCACGCTCTGGCCGCAATGATCGCCGCTCGCCTGGAAGCCTTTCCGGAAGTGACGGAAGTCACCGTGGCCGGCCCCGGCTTCATCAACATGCGTCTTGCCGATGATTTCTGGCGCGAGCGTTTGCGGGAGATTCTTGAAACCGGCCCCGCCTATGGCGACTCGACCCTGGGGCAGGGAAGACGGGTGAATGTCGAATTCGTTTCGGCCAACCCGACCGGCCCCCTGCACGTGGGGCACGGGCGCGGCGCGGTGGTGGGCGATGCCCTGGCGGCGCTTCTGGAAAAGACCGGCCATGCCGTCACGCGCGAGTATTACATCAACGATGCCGGGGCGCAGGTGGATGTGCTGGCCCGTTCGACATATCTGCGTTATCGCGAGGCCCTGGGGGAGACCATTGGCCCCATTCCGGAAGGGTATTATCCGGGGACGTATCTGTTCCCCGTCGGGCAGGCCCTGGCACGCCGGGAGGGTCGCCGCTGGTTGAGCGCGCCGGAGTCGGAATGGCTGGAGCCGGTACGGACGTTCGCCATCGAGGCACTGATGGCCGTGATTGGCGAAGATCTGGCGGCGCTGGGGGTCCGGCATGACGTTTTTTCCTCCGAACACGCCCTGGTGACGGCGGGCGGAGTCGAAAATGCCGTGGGCCTTCTGGCCGAACGCGGCCTGGTGTATGAAGGTGTGCTGGACCCCCCCAAGGGTAAGCAGGTGGACAACTGGGAGCCGCGGCCGCAACTGTTGTTCCGCGCAACCCGTTTCGGCGATGACATCGACCGGCCTTTGCGGAAATCGGACGGCAGGTGGACCTATTTCGCCTCCGACCTTGCGTATCACCTTGATAAATACCACCGCGGTTTTTCCTCCATGATCGATGTCTGGGGGGCCGACCATGGGGGCTATGTCCGGCGGGTTCAGGCGGCGGTGCAGGCCTTGACCGAAGGAAAGGGAACGCTCGATGTGAAGCTCTGTCAGATGGTCGCCCTGCTCGATGCGGGAGAACCCGTGAAAATGAGCAAGCGGGCCGGCACCTTTGTCACCTTGCGCGAGGTGATCGATCAGGTGGGACGGGATGTCGTGCGTTTCATCATGCTGACGCGCAAGAACGATGCGCATCTTGACTTCGATTTTGCCAGGGTGACCGAACAGTCGCGTGACAATCCGGTCTTTTATGTGCAGTATGCCCACGCTCGTGCCTGTTCGGTTCACCGCCATGCGACGGAGATTTTTCCTGGTGTTGACCTTTCTCCGCGCGGGTTGTCGGCATACGGGGTGCACCGCTTGACCGATCCTTCAGAGCTTGGTTTGATCCGGATGCTGGCAGGGTGGCCGCGCGTGGTGGAAGGGGCCGCCCTTGCCCATGAGCCGCACCGGGTGGCCTATTATCTGTACGATCTCGCGGGCGCTTTCCATGGCTTGTGGCACAAAGGCAACGAGAGGGCGGAGTTGCGGTTTCTTGTGCCGGACGATCCCGAACTGTCGTTCGCCCGGCTGGCTCTGGTGCAGGGCATGGCAACGGTGGTGGCCTCTGGGCTTGCCGTATTCGGTGTTGATCCCGTTGAGGAGATGCGGTGATGGCAACGGATGACGATGACGACGACCCGCCGGTCTTCAGCCGTGGCGGGGGCAGTTATCTGAACATATCCCGGGACGCCCTGCTGACCGATGATCCGCACGAAGGGGAGGATCGCGTGCGCGGGCGCTCGGTCGGGATTGCCGTGGGGGTCGTGGTGGGACTTGCCGTCGCGGGCGGGATCGGCTGGTATGTCTATAGCCGTTTGCCAGGAACGGCGCCGGCGGGAACGGATATCCCCATTTTGACGGCCCCGGCCGGGGCCGTCAAAATCAGGCCGACCGATTCGGGGGGGCTTGACGTGCCCAACCGGGACAAGCTCATTTATCAGTACCTGGGCGAGACGGCATCGAGGGGCGAGGAACACCTTCTGCCCCCCGCCGAATCGCCAGCCGAACCGCCGCTGCCGGAAAGCGAACCCGTAACGGTGGCCCCTTCTCCGGCGCCCGAAACCTTTCCCAATCGACTGGACAGTGATCTGACCATGCCGATGACGGCAACGCCGATGCTCCAGCCTCCGGCCAGGCCCGAGATGCTTGTCACCGTTCCCCTCGTGGCGCCGCCCGTTCCATCGGCACATGTCCCTGTTCCGGCGCCAGCGGTCACCGTGCCCTCTGTCGCTCCAGCGCCCCCCGTGAAACCGCCTGTGTCACTGGGGGATCTGATCACACGGCAAACGGAACATTCCACCAGCAGCAAACCTTCCGACACGTCGGGCAAGGCTGCGCCGGCCTTGGTGGCGACGGCACAGCCCGTGAAAACGTTTGCGCCCGCAACGCCTGTGTCCGCGGGGGTCTCTCCGGCAACGAAAACGACTCCTTCTGCCCCTTCTGCCAAACCCGCGGCAACGGGTGGGGCACGATTGCAGCTTGGCTCGTTCAAAAGCATTCCCGACGCTGAAAAGGCATGGTCGCAACTCATTGCGCGTCACGGCGATCTTTTGAGGAACATACTACACACAATCACGGAGGTCGACCTGGGCGCCAAGGGTGTGTGGTACCGGATCTATGCCGGCCCCTATGGCGATGGGCAGGCAGCCCTTTCCACCTGTGAGACCCTGAAACAACGTAACGTGGGGTGTCTCTTTGCCCGCAATTGATGCGTCACCGCCGCGAGCCGTTATCCTTGGCCTGTCCGGCACCGTTCTGACAGACCGCGAACGCCGTTTCTTTGCCGCGGCCGAACCCCTGGGATTCATTCTGTTCAGCCGCAATATCGAGTGCCCCGCACAGGTGCGCACCCTGGTGGCCGAGTTGCGGGCGTTGGTGGGACGGGCAACCGTGCCGATTCTGATCGATCAGGAAGGCGGGCGCGTGCAGCGCCTGCCACCGCCGCATTGGCGCAAGGCACCGCCGCCGGCGGTGTTCGAACCCTTGTCGAAACGCGGCGCAGGCCTCGCGGAACAGGCCACCCGGCTGAACAGCCGCCTTTTGGCCATCGAGCTGGCCGGTCTTGGGATCACTGTCAATTGCGCGCCGGTGGCCGATGTGCCGGTCGAAGGCGCCCACGACATCATCGGTGACCGGGCCTATTCGCGTGATCCGAAGCAAGTAGCGGTTCTAGCATGCGCCGCGTGTGAGGGGCTTCTGGCGGAGGGGGTGTTGCCAGTCGTCAAACACATTCCCGGCCATGGTCGTGCCCGGACCGACAGCCATTTCGCTCTGCCCGTGGTCACGGCCCCTGTGGCCACGCTGGAGGCCAGTGATTTCGTGCCGTTCCAGGCCCTGGCCGGCATGCCATGGGCCATGACGGCCCATGTGGTCTATACCGCCTTCGACCCCCATTTGCCCGCGACGCTGTCACCCACGGTGGTTGACACGGTGATCCGGGGTCACATCGGTTTTAATGGACTGCTGCTCACCGATGATTTGTCGATGAGGGCCTTGTCGGGCGATTTTGGCGCCCGCACAGGACAGGCGTTCACCGCCGGCTGTGACGTGGCGTTGCATTGCAATGGCGATCTTGCGGAAATGAGTGCCATCGTCGCCGCTGCTCCCCGCCTGTCCGAAGCCGCCAGGATGCGTCTGGAACAGGGGGAGGCCGTGCGGCGGCAGCATATGATGGCGGTGCCAAAAATGAATGTGGCCGAAGCGGGAACAACCCTTGAGGAATGGCTGCGGAAAGAACCGGTGTCATGATAACGGGAATGACGATGGATGGCTTGCCAATGTGGCTTGAGCAGGCCTCGACGTGGGTCGCGCCGGTTCTGCTGGCGATTACCTTGCACGAAGCGGCCCACGCGTTCATTGCCTGGCGCCTGGGCGATGATACCGCCTATCGCATGGGACGGGTTTCCTTCAATCCGTTCCGTCACGTGGACCCCATGGGAACCGTGATCCTGCCGACCGTGCTGATCATGCTGCACGCACCGTTTCTGTTCGGGTGGGCAAAGCCGGTCCCGGTGGCCTTTCACCGCCTGCGTCGTCCCCGCAGCGGAATGGTGGCGGTGGCGATCGCCGGACCTTGCGCCAATCTGCTGCTGGCGATGGGAAGCGCGTTGCTGGCCCATGCCGTGGTCTATTTGCCCGGTCGGGAATGGGCCTTCGCCAACATTGCCCATGCCATTCAGATCAACGTCATGCTCGCCCTGTTCAACATGATTCCCATTCCCCCTTTGGATGGCGGACGGGTGCTTTTGGGGGTGTTGCCGCAGGCTCTGGCCGGGCGCTTTGCGCGGTTGGAACGGCAGGGAATGCTGTTTCTGATCGTGCTTTTGTTCGTCGTGCCGGTCTTCGGTCGTTGGTTGGGATACGACTTCAGTCCCATCGCTTGGGTGCTGGAACGTCCCTTTGCCCTCCTCCACGAGGGGATTTTGCGTGGCGCGGGCCTCGTGGAATGAAAGGAATTGAGGGGGGTGTGGGGGGAGGCTAAGCCTCCTCCACGCCCCCCTCAATTCCTTTTCCTTTTATTCGAATGGCCGAAATCCGTAATGCCGCAGCCAGCGCACGTCCGATTCGTAAAACGTGCGCAAATCGGGAATCCCGTGTTTCAGCATGGCAAGACGCTCCACCCCCATGCCGAAGGCAAAGCCCTGCCAGCGTTCGGGATCAAGGCCACAGGCGGTCAGCACACGGGGGTGCACCATGCCGCAGCCCATGATCTCCAGCCAATCCCCGCCCGGCCCGAGTTTCATCTCCCCCCCCCGGCGGGAACACCCGATGTCCACCTCCGCCGAGGGTTCGGTGAACGGAAAAAACGACGGACGAAAGCGCACCGGCACGGTATCGCTTTCAAAATAGGCGTGAATGAATTCGGTAATGCACCCCTTCAAGTGGCCGAAATGGGTGGACTCATCAATGACGAGACCCTCCACCTGATGGAACATGGGGGTATGGGTCATATCGGAGTCGCAACGATAGGTTCGCCCGGGAGCGATGATGCGAATCGGTGGCTTTTGTGCCCGCATGGTGCGAATTTGCACCGGCGAAGTGTGGGTGCGCAACACAAACTGCGATCCATCCGCCCGCTTCGGCAGATAGAATGTGTCATGCATCTGGCGGGCGGGATGATCCAGCGGCATGTTGAGGGCGGTAAAATTGTGGAAATCATCCTCGATATCCGGCCCTTCCGCGATGGAAAAGCCCATTACGCCAAAGAGCGCCGCCACCGTATCGATGGTCCGGCTGACCGGATGGATGCACCCCTCTGGTTCCGGACGCGCGGGCAGGGTGATATCGACCCGTTCAGCGGCAAGACGGACCTCCATCTCGGCCTCCCGCAGGGCGGCGAGCCGGGTTTCGATCAAGGCGAGCACCGTCTGCTTCACGGCATTCAGGGTTTCCCCCTGCCGTGCGCGCTCTGCCGGAGACAGGCGGCCAAGGGTTTTCAGCAGCGTGGTGAGGCGGCCCTTTTTGCCCAGAGCCTCGATCCGCACCACTTCGACGGCGAGGACCGAATCGGCGATGGCAAGGGCGTCCCGCAGCCAGATCTCCAGTTCTTGCAGGTCCTCCTCCATGGGGGACTCACGCACCGCCAAGGGCGGCCTGGGCCTGGCGCGCCAATGCGGCGAAGGCATCCGACTCGCAAATGGCCAGATCGGCCAGCACCTTGCGGTCCAACGCCACGCCCGACTTTTTCAAGCCGTCCATGAAACGGGAATAGGTCAGCCCGTGCAGGCGGACTCCCGCATTGATGCGCTGAATCCAAAGGGCACGGAAGGTACGCTTGCGATTGCGTCGGTCGCGATAGGCATAGCGCAGGGCCTTTTCGACCTTTTCCAAGGCGACCCGGAACACCGTGGCATTGCGGCCCCGGTAGCCCTTGGCCATGGCGAGAATTTTCTTGTGACGGGCATGGGCGGTCACGCCCCTTTTAACGCGGCTCATGGATGGGGTCCCTTTTGCTCAGCCGTAGGGCATGTATTTTTTGATGATGTTGGCATCTCCCTTGGCCAGGATGAAGGTGCCACGGGCCTGGCGTTTCATCTTTTGCGGGCGCTTGCGCAAATTATGACGCTTATAGGCAACATTGCCTTTGATTTTTCCGCTGGCGGTCAGCTTGAACCGCTTTTTCACGGCGCTTTTGGTTTTCAGTTTGGGCATTTTGACTGTGATCCATTGTTATCGTCAGGCAACCTCGTGAAAGCGGCTGGGCATGCCCCTGAACAGACGGCCGCGCCGCCTCGGTTGCGTGCGTGTTTCCGTGGGGGGGGTTATAGCGCGCCCGGTCCTGGTTTGCAACGCCGCTGCGATCAAAGGGAACCGTTCTCATGGGGGGCGGAAATTTTTTTGGCGACGGCAAAAAAGTTCTTGACTTCCATCCTATCAGAAGGCATATACTCTCACATCGACCGGGACACATGCGTCCGCAGCGTGACAAAGGGGATACCCGACACGGACAGGGGGAAGGGTGTCGCCCTTTCCCTTTATTCTATAAGGGGCTTACCCTCATGCCGCCCCGTGCGCAAAAGCCGACAGACCACTTCCCAATTCCAGGGCACCGAACCAGTCCAGAAAACGCTTGACGTCATCGCCTTTGAACAAAAGGCCATGCTGGGGGGCGAGGATGTCGATCTGCAACCGGGAGACCATGGCAATCCAGAGCGTCCCTGGCCTTGGGCGAACCCATCCACCGACGGTGAAAACCATCCATATATTGGGTGTGGCGGGTGAAATCACGGACGAAGATGTCCTCGCGCCTCTCGTCCGGCAACAGAGCCGCGCCCACATCGCCCGAGAATAGAATCCTTGCCTTGGGATCATAAACATGAAAGTTGCCAGGCGAATGCAGGTAATGCGCCGGCAGAATGCGCAGACGCGACCGTCCCACCGTGACTTCCATCCCCTGGTCCGGAATGGCGGTGAAATTCGCCTCGCCGTCGTAATGGGAGACGAAACCCGTCCACATCCATGAAAGATATATTTTCACAGTGCTCGGACACACCCGCCGCCACAAGGCCAAGGACGATCCCGTATCCGGGTCCTGGTGGGAAATGAAAATATGATGAACGGTGTCGATGGCGACTTCACGGGTCAAGGCCGCGATCACATGGGGAAAGATTTCCACTCCCCCCGGGTCGAGTAACAGGGCAACCCCCTCATCAACAACGACCATTTGATTGGTGTCGATGAGATTCTTGGAGCGACTAGGATCCTGGCCGAAAGCAAGACAGCGGTGGTTGTCGCGGCCGTAGAGAGAAAAACACTTCATGGCTGTTCCCCGCCTTTATGCAAATCATCAATGCTTTGTTCTTCCCGACGCGAGACTTTGCAGAGTCTGTCCGCTGCGGGTGGCCGAACGCATGGCCGAATTGGCTTTGTCACCGATTTCATACAGCATATCCACATAACGGCGCATGGTCTGGGCAACGGTGCGGAATTCGATTTCGTACTGACCGGCGTTTGCCGCCTCGATGGCAATATTGGTGGCGATGCTGCCCGATTGTGAGACCACTTCCAGCACCGGATCAGTGCGTTCGCTCAAAACATCGACATCCTTCAGCATGTTGGCAATGGCCTTGCGTAACTGCTCCAGAACTTGGTTCTGGGTTTTTTCCAGGACATCTTTTGTCTGGTCGTTTCCCTTGGCGCCCTAGCATGCCAGGACGGCGCGTTCGAACTGGCGCAGGGAGGACAGTTCGTTGAGCGCCCGGGCGCTGTTGATATAGGTGTCGCTGCGGATGTGCAGGATATCCCCCTGGACCGAGGACAGCCGGCTGACCAGAGCACGCGTATACTGGGTCAACGCCCGCACGGCCCGGCCCCGATCTCCGGCCCGCCCGGCCGCAGGTTCGGCATTGAGGGAGAGAATGCGCAAGTCTTCCGCCAACTGATCCAGATCCACAAAGGCGTGAAAGGCATCAAGACAGTCAGAGAACAACGCGCTTGTTGCTCCATCGATGCGGGTAGCTAAGCCGGTGTCACGCATTCCTTGGTCCGGTAAATGTCCCATTGCATTCTCCCCTTGCGTTCGCCCGACGATCAGGGTACAGGCGCCTTCCATCCGTTTTCCCGCGAATGCGCCGCAAGCATAAATCCCCTCTGCGCCGGTTGCACGCAAAAACCGCTGCCACGCGCCTAGAACCGTTCTTCCGTGATACCAGAGGCCCCTTTCGGGTCTCCGTCCGAACCAGGGAGGTACCCTATTCTGGTATCCCTGGTCTTTCTTCTTCCGATCTTCAGTAAAGGAAACTGCTCATGTCCACTTCGATCACCAATCATTTCGTGAAGATGTTCGAAAAAGAGGTCCATGCCACCTATCAACGCTTGGGGTCAAAGCTGCGCAACATGGTCCGAGTGAAAAACAATATAACAGGTTCGACCTGTGTCTTCCAGACCGTCGGCAAGGGCACCGCTTCCACCAAAGCCCGTCACGGCAAGGTGCCGGTGATGAATGTCGATCATGCGACCGTCGAATGCACCTTGTATGATTATTATGCCGGCGATTGGATCGACACCTTGGATGAAATCCGGATCAATCATGACGAACGTCACGTCATCGCCAACGCCGGAGCCTATGCGCTGGGGCGCAAGACCGATGAATTGATCATTACGGCCCTGAGCGGCGCGACCCAAGTGGTTGGAGACTATGGTCAGCGATTCGGCGTGGTGGGGGCCCATCAGTGGAACGAGCTTTTGAATCTGCCGGAATTTTCCGACTCCGATTACACCG
>WOUV01000050.1 GCA_009773045.1 Rhodospirillaceae bacterium
CACGATTTGAGTCCCCCTTCCATCAAAGCTAGACCCCTTGAATCACACGCAGATTCCTGCCGTCAACAACCCATTGCGCTAAACTGATAGATGGTCAGGATAAAGACCCTTTTTTTGCCAGGAAAGAGAAGGGGAGCCTTGAACATTCTGGTCAAGGCCCCGAGAGACTATTGCAACAGGTGGCTCGCACCGATCAGGCCAAGAACGGAAAGTCCATATAAAACCATCGCTGAAAATGCCACCATGTTCGTGACGATGAAGAGTTTTCTCCCCGTTCCGGCGATGTTTTTCAGCAATGTTTCTCTCCTTGTTGTCACATCAGGCATATGGGCGTTATCGGTTTCTGTCTTTTTCATGGACTTTTCTCCAGGGGGCTAACGATCGACATATGCAGTGTGCCGGCAACAGGTGTTCCCCTCACTGAGGCGTATCAGCGGGTTTTCAGAAAAAATTGACAAATCGTCACTGTGATGATGTGAATAAAATGACACTATGGGTGTTCCTTGTGCATGTGTACTGTATTACTCATATGTCGATTACCGGGGAGGGGGAGTACCATGAAAAGAAACGGCATAGTCGGTAACTAGCATGGTTCTGTCAGGTGCGCGGCCTGCCCCATTCGCCAAACGGTTCTTTTTTCGGAAATTCCATCAGAAATTCTTGCCGGTGCGCATCTGCCCATCGACGATATTCAGTTCGACGAGGGCGCATCCCTCTACAACATCGGGGATGAGGGCACCGCCGTGTTCACCGTCCGATCCGGACTCGTCAAGCTGCTCCAGTTCCTGCCGAACGGCGGATACCGGATTGTCCGCCTGGCCCGGCAAGGCGCCGTGCTGGGGCTTGAGACTCTTCTTGGGGGTCCGTATGAGCACACGGCGGTGGCGTTGGCTCCAACGTTCACCTGCCGCATCCCGTGCCATGTGGTGTGCACGCTGGCCGGCTCGTATCCCAAGATGTACCGGCAGATCATGCAACTATTTCGTGATTTCGTGCATCAGGCGGATGAATGGCTCACCCTTCTGTCAACCGGCTCGATTCGCGCCCGCATCGCCCGTTTGTTGCTTCACCTTCAAGACAGGCCCAACGACACCCTGTGCACTCTGTTCGGTCGCGAGGATCTGGCCGCCATCCTGGGCACGACGCCGGAAACGGCAAGCCGGGTGATCGCCGAAATGAAACGATCGGGCATGGTCCGTCATCTGGGTCTGAACCGTTTCCGGTGCGATCTCGATGCGCTGAACACCATCGCCCAGGAATGATATGCCCATGAGTCTCAAGGAAGGCGCCCTCTCCCTGCCCCATCACGGGGGAGGAGCCTGGGAAGCGCCCTTGACAATCCGGGCCGGAAGAGGCATGCCGGAGGGCACCGAACGATCGCCATGGGGTATCCATACATGTCCTTAGCCTATGTCATCCCGCTTTTGCCCATGCCGGCGTTGCCGGTGGCAGGGGGGAAAGCGTTTCCGGTGCGCCGGATCTGGTGCGTGGCCCGCAATTATGCCGCCCATGCCCGCGAAATGGGAGACAACCCGGCGCCCTGCTTTTTCACCAAGCCCGCCGATGCGGTGATGCGGGAGGGTGAGGCCATACCCTATCCGCCGGCCACCGCCGATGTGCACCACGAGGTGGAACTGGTGGTGGCCATCGGTCGGGGCGGCCGTGACATTCCCGCCGCCGACGCCCTTGGGCACGTGTTTGGCTATGCGGTGGGGCTTGATCTCACGCGGCGTGATCTGCAAACGGCGGCGCGCCAAGCCGGGCTGCCCTGGGACATGGCCAAGGGCTTTGATCATGCCGCGCCCTGTGGCCTGCTGCAACCGGCGGCGTGCATCGGGCATCCGGCCCAGGGGGTGATCGGTCTGACCGTCAATGGCCGTGTGCGCCAGAAGGGCGATCTTGCCGACATGATCTGGCCGGTTGCGGAGATCCTCGCCGGCCTGTCGCGGCTGGTGACCCTGGCGCCGGGGGATCTGGTGTTCACCGGGACGCCGGAAGGGGTTGGGCCGGTGGTGTGCCGGGGGACCGGCTGTCGGCGCTCATCGAGGGTGTGGGCGGCCTTGACATCGTGATCACCCAACGGCATGGCGCGGAGGACCGGTGAGTTTTTTGCGCAGGCTCGTGCTTGTTTTATGGGTGGCGGCGATCGGTGCCGCCGGCGTGGGGGCAGGGGAGTCTTTATCGCCGCTTGTCATCGAAACCGCCGACGGCGCCCGCCATCGCTTCATGGTGGAACGTGCCGCCGATCCCGACTCTCGTGCCCGGGGCCTCATGCATCGACGGACCCTGCCCTTGGAGTCCGGCATGCTGTTTGATTATGGCACGCCACGCACGGTCAGCATGTGGATGAAGAACACGTTCCTGCCGCTCGACATGCTGTTTCTGGACGACACGGGACGGATTATCTCCATGGCCGAGCGTACTCCCCCCCATTCCCTGGATCCCATCGGCCCACAGGCGCCCGTTCGGGCCGTGCTGGAGATCAATGCCGGCCTTGTGTTCCGGCTTGGCCTGCGGCCCGGGGGACCGGGTGCGCCACGGGATTTTCGCGCCCGCGAACGACTGCCCGGAGACGACCAGGTGGGGGGGAGGCCGCGCTTCCCCCCCACCCCCTTGATGCCCATTCCTATCCGCCGAACAGGGAATGGATCAACCCGTCAAGCCCCCCTTCCTCCTTGACCTTGACCTTGACCTTGACCTTGACCGCGGGAGCGGGGGTGGTTTCCACGACCATCGGGACCATTGGTCCGTCAGCACCCGGCAAGGGCCGGGCCGGCCGGGAGCGGTGCGCCAGCAGCATCGCCTCCCGCCAAAGAAGCGCCGGCAGGTTGCCGCCGGTCATTTCCTTTTTCATGGGTGTGTTGTCATCGTTGCCCATCCACACGCCCGCCACATAGTCCGCCGTGAAGCCCACGAACCAGGCATCGCGAAATTCCTGGGTCGTGCCGGTCTTGCCGGCGGCCGGTCGGTCCAGGGACGCCTTGCGCCCGGTTCCTTCCGTCAGAACCCCCGTCATGAGCCGGATCAGGGCGGCGGCCACCCCTGGCTGAACCACCGGGGAACCGTCACCGCGCGGACGGCGATAGAGCACCTGCCCCTCTCGGTCACGAATCTCGGTGATGCCAAATGGCACGGCCTTTCGTCCGCCGGAGGCCAGGGTGGCATAGGCGGCCGTCAGATTCAAAAGCGTCACCTCGCTGGTCCCCAGGGCAAGAGTCGCATCGGGCTTGGCCGGCATGGGCAGGCCAAGCCGTTTCCCCACATCGGTGACCCGGGAAAGGCCGGCCCGCTCCGCCACCCGCACCGCGACGGTATTGATGGAATGGGCAAGGGCATGGCTCAAGGTCACCGGTCCCTCGAAACGGCCGGAAAAGTTTTTCGGTCGCCATTGGCCGATGCGGAGCGGCGCATCCTCGATCACCGATTCGGGGGCAAGCCCGCTTTCCAGGCCGGCCAGAAAAACAAACGGTTTGAAGGCCGAACCCGGCTGGCGCAGCCCTTGCGTCGCGCGATTGAACTGGCTGTCGCCATATTCCCGTCCCCCCACCAGGGCACGCACCGCGCCCTGGTGGGTCAGCACCGCCACCGCTCCCTGGCCCGCATGGGCTTTCACCGCCGTTGGTGTGGCCAGCATGGTCTCAAGGGCGTTCTCCACCCCAATTTGTAGGGCACGGTCAAGGGTGGTGTGCACGGTCAGGTCGCGATCGATGGGGGCGATCAGCGTGGACACCTCGCTTAAGATCCAATCGGAGAAATAGCGCCCAGTCGGCACCATGCCACCAAGAAGGGCGGTCATGGCGCCTCCTTCCACGGTTTTGGCCTGCTGCGGTTCCAGAAACTGTGCATCGACCATGGCAGCCAGCACCTGACGGGCGCGCCCGTCGGCGGCTTCGGGATTGGTCGCGGGATTGTAACGGGAAGGCGCCTTGGGCAGGCCGGCCAGCATGGCCGCCTGATACAGGGTCAGTTCCCAGGCCGAACGACCGAAATAACGATGCGCCGCGGCGTTGATTCCATAAACACCGGACCCTAGATACACCCGGTTCAAATAAAGGCTTAAAATCTGTTCCTTGCTGAAGGTGCGTTCCAGCCACAGCGACAGCAACACTTCCTGGATCTTGCGTTTGAAGTGACGTTCCGGAGATAGGAACAGATTTTTGGCCACCTGTTGCGTGATGGTGCTGCCCCCTTGCGCCACCCGACCGGCCTGGAAATTGGTGATGGCGGCGCGCAGGATTCCCAAAGGATCGATGCCAAAGTGGGAATAAAACCGGCGGTCCTCGATCGCCAACACCGCCTGGGGCACATAGGGCGGCAGATCCTTCAACTGGACCGGATCGCCATACAAATCGCCGAACCCGGCGATGGTTTCGCCATCGGCGGCAAGAACCGTCACCGCCGGTCGTCGCTGCAAGGCGGCGGCGCTTTGTACATCGGGAAGATCGGTGGCATACCACGCAACCACCCCCAGCACGACGATTCCCCCCCAGATGACGAGAGTCGCGCTCCATCCCACGAACCGCCAGATCCACCGTTTCGAACGGGGGCCGCGCTTGCGGGACGATGGCGTTGGCTTCTTGGAGGGTGGCTTGGAGGGTGGCCTGGGCCGCGGGTGGCGACGTTGCACGGGAGCGTCTGCCGGATCGGCGCGCAATCCTTTTGTCGTTCTGTCGGTCACGGCTTGGTATGGTCCTGCAACTTATACGCATACACGTGCACCTTGCCGTTTTCCGGTGTTCCTTGCGCCTCGCCCATGGTCCGACGCCGGCTCACGAAATAACGCACGATGTCCGCTGCCTGCACGTCGGTATGGGCCGTGCGCAGCACGCCCGGGTCACCTTTTCTGAGACCATGCTTGACGTACAACGCCTGCTCCGGATCACAGGCAAAGCCCACATACCATTCCCGGAACGCCCCTCCAAAGCGGACGATGTAGGATTCGATTTCGGCGATGATGACATCTTTTGGTTTGGGCACAGCTTCCGTCCTTCCTGCCCCATTGCTCCGTTCCCGGCGTGCCGACAGGGCAATATGGGAAATTCCTGGCTCATCCTTGATACTTTCGTCACCCCCAAGGGGATGAAAGCAGCCCCGGCAAGGGCTGGGCCGGACCACGCAGGGAAAAAAGCAGGTCAAGATAATCCGATTCCCGTTCCGGGGTCACGAATCCGTGACGAATGGCGAAATCCAGGATGACCAGGTTTACGTTGAATTTGAACTCGTCGGTTGTGCGCACTTTTTCGATGGCTTCGGAGACGGGCATCAATGTAAAGGACTCCATTTCGCCGTCGGTGTTTCGGGGCACGAAATCCGACGGCAGGACAAGATCGAAGCAGAACATGCAATCGGATTTCAAGCCCCGGCCGTTTTCCATGCAATAGGTGATGGCGCCGACATGTCGCGCCGTTTCGGCCAGGGCACGGGGAATGTTGGCCTCTTCGGCACCTTCCTTGATCAGGTTTTCCATCAGCGACAGGCCCGCGGGCTGCCCTCCGGCCACCAGGTTGTCGAGTTTGCCCGGTGCGATCGCCTTGTTCCGGCTGCGCCGGCCGATCCACAGCTTGGCGCCGGATTCCGTGAACACCAGGCCGTTCACATGGACCCCGAACGCCCGCACGCCAAACAGCAACACCGCCGAACGGTCAAGCCGCAGCAGCTCGGGCGCGCCGAAACGCTGCACCACCGGAAACAGTTCTCCCCGAAAGGGCGGTGCGTGTCCGTCATCGATCAAGACCGTCAAGGCTTCGGCCACGGCGTTCGTGCGCTCCGCCACGTCGCAAAGACCCGGGTCAAGGGCAACCGTTTGCGCGGTCACGCGGAAAATGCCGGAAAAACGTGCGAGGTGCCGGGCAAAATCATGGGCTACCCAGCCCACCGGCTTCTTCTCCACCAGGAAAGGGCGGAACCGGCTGATGTCATGGCGGTTGCAGGCGGCGATGTGGTCACGAAAAGCCATGGAGATCCCGTTAGAGATGAACGAAACAACGTGCGAAAAGATTCTGTTTCCTTATGGGAGTCACTCATCTCCCAGGCGCAAGGCCTTGATGAAAGCGGACTGGGGAATGTCCACCTTGCCGAACTGGCGCATTTTCTTTTTGCCTTCCTTCTGCTTGTCCAACAACTTTCGCTTGCGGGTAATGTCTCCGCCATAGCATTTGGCGGTGACATCCTTGCGCAAGGCCGGAATGGTTTCACGGGCGATGACGCGCCCGCCGATGGAAGCCTGGATCGGGATCTTGAACAGATGGCGCGGAATCAGATCCTTCAACCGTTCGCAAATCTGCCGGCCCCGGCCCTCCGCCGCGCCGCGATGGGTGATGAAGGACAGGGCATCGACCGGCTCGCCGTTGACAAGAATACTGATCCGAACCAGATCACTGACGGCATAGTCGGCTATTTCATAATCAAAACTGGCATAGCCGCGCGAGACGGATTTCAGGCGGTCGTGGAAATCGAACACGATTTCGTTCAGGGGCAGCCGATAGACCACCAGGGCACGGCTGCCGGCATAGGTCAGCTCGCTTTGCTGGCCGCGCCGTTCGGTGCACAACGCCAACACCGCCCCGAGAGAGGAATCCGGCACCAGGATGGTGGCTCGAACCCAGGGTTCCTCGATATGATCGATGCGGGTCGGGTCGGGCATGTCGACGGGATTGTGAAGTTCCTGCGTGCGGCCATCGGTCATGTGGACGCGATAGACGACGCTTGGCGCGGTGGTGATGAGATCCAGGGTGAACTCCCGCTCCAGCCGTTCCTGGATGATCTCCATGTGCAGAAGGCCCAGAAAGCCACACCGGAAACCGAATCCCAGGGCGGCCGAGGTTTCGGGCAAATAGGAGAAACTGCCGTCGTTCAGGGCAAGTTTGTCCAAACTGTCACGCAACAGGGGATATTCCGACGTATCGACCGGAAACAGGCCGCAAAAGACGACCGGCACATGGGGCTTGAAGCCGGGCAGGGGCGTATCGGCCGGCGCACGTTCGTCGGTCAGGGTGTCGCCCACGCGGCAATCGGCGACGGCCTTGATGCCGGCGGTGATATAGCCCACCTCGCCGGGGGTCAGTTCGGCACATTCGATTCTTTTCGGCGTGAAGTAACCGATTCGTTCCACCTGATGGACGGCTTCTGTCACCATCATGCGGATGCGTTGGCCCTTTTTCAGCACCCCGTCCTTGATCCGCACCAGGATGATGACCCCCAGATAGGCATCATACCAGGAATCCACCAGCAACGCCTTCAGGGGGGCGTTGGCATCGCCCGCAGGCGGCGGCAGACGGTCCACGAGGGATTCCAGCACCTCCTCGATGCCAAGACCGGTTTTGGCCGAAATCAGCAGGGCCTGGCCGGCGTCAAGGCCGATCACCTCTTCGATTTGCTGGCGCACGCGCTCGGGTTCCGCCGCCGGCAGGTCGATCTTGTTCAAGACCGGCACGATTTCGTGACCGGCCTCCAGGGCGTGATACACGTTGGCGAGCGTCTGGGCCTCCACCCCTTGGGCGGCGTCCACCACCAGAAGCGATCCCTCGCAGGCGGCGAGGGATCGGCTGACCTCGTAGGCGAAATCCACGTGGCCGGGTGTATCCATCAGGTTGAACTGATAACTGCGGCCATTTTTTGCCGTGTAGCGCAAGCGTACCGTCTGGGCCTTGATGGTGATGCCGCGCTCGCGCTCGATTTCCATCGAATCGAGCACCTGCTCCTTCATTTCCCGTTCTTCCAGGTTGCCACAACGCTGGATCAGGCGGTCTGCCAGCGTTGACTTGCCATGGTCGATGTGGGCGATAATGGCGAAATTGCGGATATGCGATAGGTCGGTCATGGTCTTTGGCGGAAATCCTCTCTACAAAGCCCCACCATAAGGGATTGCCGGAAAGGGGGCAACAGCCGAAGTCTCGCGAAACGCCCCGAGAACGGTTGACAATGCCCGGCGTCTTGTTATAAGGAAATTCCGCATCGTCAAGACAGGGGTCGCCGGGGCTGCCGGCATGTCTCAACAACCGGAAAACAAACGTTCATGACCAAGCGCCATACCACCAAACACAAAATCGACCGCCGCCTGCAAGCCAACCTGTGGGGCCGGCCCAAAAGCCCGATCACCCGTCGCGACTCCGGCCCCGGCCAGCATGGCGCCCGCCGCCGCAAGCCGTCGGACTATGGCACCCAGCTCATGGCCAAGCAGAAGCTGAAAGGCTATTACGGCAACGTGTCCGAAAAGCAGTTCCGTAAATATTACGCCGAAGCCGTGCGCCGCCGGGGCGACACCTCGGAAAACCTGATCGACCTTCTGGAACGCCGGCTGGATGCGGTGATCTATCGCATGAAGTTCGTGCCAACGGTGTTCGCCGCCCGCCAGGTGGTGAACCATGGTCATATTCAGGTCAATGGCCAGCGGGTCACCATTCCGTCCTATCTCGTGCACGACGGCGACGTCATCGAGGTCAAGGAAAAGTCGCGGCAGATTCCCCTGCTTGTGGAATCTCCCCAGTCCGGCGAGCGTGACGTTCCGGATTACCTGGAGGTGGAGGGCAAGACCTTGAAAGGCCGGTTCATGCGGACGCCAAAACTGACGGACGTTCCCTATCCGGTCCAGATGGAACCCAACCTCGTGGTCGAGTTCTATTCGCGCTGAGTCAGTGGCAATGCCTTTACGGAAGGGTGCGCGTCCCTCGCGCGCGTCCCTTTTTGTCAAGGAGGGGAGGAGGGAGGGAAGCGTTGGCAGCGGATCAGCCCGTCGTTGGCATCATCATGGGCAGCCAGTCCGATTGGGAAACCATGCGTCATGCGGCGGCGGTTTTGGCCGAGCTTGGCGTTGCCCATGAAACACGCATCGTTTCCGCCCACCGCACACCACGGCGGCTGTATGAATACGCCGGCAGCGCGTGCGAGCGGGGTATGCGGGTGATCATCGCCGGTGCGGGTGGGGCCGCCCATCTGCCCGGAATGACGGCGGCGTTGACACCCCTGCCGGTCTTTGGCGTGCCGATCGAAAGCCAGGCGTTGAAAGGCCTCGACAGTCTGTTGTCGATCGTGCAAATGCCGGCCGGCGTGCCGGTGGGGACCCTGGCCATCGGTCGGGCGGGCGCCACCAATGCGGCCCTGCTGGCCGCGGCCGTGATCGGCCTTGGGGATGCTACCGTGGCCGCAGCCCTTGCCGCATGGCGCCAACGCAACACCGATGGCGTGGCCGAAGTTCCCTCGACGCCGCCATGACACCACCATGACAGGCGACAAAAAAGCGCCGATCCGTCCCCTTGCCCCCGGCAGCGTGATCGGCATCTTCGGGGGCGGGCAACTGGGCCGGATGATCGCCCTTGCGGCAGCGCGGCTGGGGTATGTCTGTCATATCTTCGCGTCCGAGGCCGATTGTCCCGCCGCCCAGGTAGCAACGCACGCAACGATTGCATCCTATGAGGATCGTGATGCCTTGCGCACCTTTGCCGCGGCGGTTGATGTCGCCACCTGCGAGTTCGAGAACATTCCGGTTGAAAGTGTGCGCCTGGTGGCAGAACAGATCCCTGTGCGTCCGGACTGGAAGGTTCTTGAGGTGGCGCAGGACCGGGTACAGGAAAAAACTTTTTTCAATACCATCGGTCTGGAAACGGCCCCCTGGCGCCGTGTCGTTGGCCAGGGTAATCTGGCCCGGGCGATATCGGAACTGGGCCGCCCCTCCATTCTCAAGACCGCCCGTTTCGGCTACGACGGCAAGGGTCAGGTGCGAATCGACGATGACGCGCATTTAGGCCATGCCTGGCACCATATCAGCGGCACGGGCGGTGGCGTGGGGGTGCTGGAAGCTTTTGTTGATTTTGCACAGGAAGTTTCCGTCATTGTCGCCCGCGGGATCGATGGGGCATGGAGCGCCTTCGATCCCACCGAAAACACCCATGCAAACCACGTGCTTCAGAGCGCGCGGGTGCCGGCGCGGGTGCCGGTATTCCTGACCGCTGCGGCGGTGGATGCGGGGCACCGCGCCGCGGAAGCCCTGGATCTGGTGGGTCTTCTGGCTGTCGAGATGTTTGTCACCCGTGATGGTCGCCTGCTGATGAACGAAATGGCGCCGCGTCCCCACAATTCCGGTCATTGGACCTTGGACGCCTGCCTGACCGACCAGTTCGAGCAGTGCGTGCGCGCCATTTGCGGCCTGCCGCTCGGCAGCCCCGAGCGCCATGCCGACGCCACGATGACCAATCTTCTGGGGGACGACGTGGTGCGCTGGTTGGATATTCTGGGCGATCCATCCGCACGGCTGCATTTGTATGGGAAAAAAGAAACGCGCCCGGGGCGCAAAATGGGTCACGTCACCCGCCTGGTGCCCCGTTCCGTCGCAACAAGCCCTTAGGCTCATGGGAGGGAATGCCAGAACGGGGGAGGGTTTTTGGAAGTGCCTTCAAGGCTATTTTTTGGGGTCATGCTTGAGGACCGGCGCGTGCAGGAATTTCTGGATACATTCTTTGGAACATTTCACGACCTTGAAACTTTTTTGCGCACCTACGGCTATTTCGCCATTCTTCTTTTGACCTTTCTTGAAGGTGAAACGATTGTCATTCTGGCCGGAATCGCCGCTGCCCAGGGATTGATGAGTCCGCTTCTGGTGGGGGTATCCGGGTTTACCGGAAGTTTTCTCGGGGATCAGTTTTATTATACCATCGGGCGCTATTACGGACAGCCATTGCTGGAACGATGGCCGCACCTGAGGCCGAGAATCGAATGGGCCTTTCGACTGGTGCGGAAATATCAGGATTTGTATATCCTGTCATTCCGGTTCATCTATGGCGTGCGCAATATCAGCCCGTTATGGGCGACGGTGTTCACGAGCGGCGGTTATTTTTTCGGCCATGCCATAGAGCGACTCCTTGGCACCTATCAGGAAGTGATTCTGATCAGTATCGTGGGGGTGCTGGTGGCGATTGGCGTGGGGACGATGGCCTACCGGCGGATAAAACGGCGCCGGTAACAAGAATAAGGAACCGAGGGGGGTATGGGGGGAGGCCGCGCCTCCCCCCATAGTGTGTTTTTCTGTTACGGGGTCTGCTTTCCTTGGCATTGGGCAAGGGCAAGCAGCCCTTGCGTATCCCCATGGCGTTCCAGATGATCGGCCAGGGCGTCAAGGGTGGCCTCCACCTGATGCGCGAATATCCCTCCCCCCTGGGGACGCGCGGGGCGCACCTCCGCAAGAAAGGCCCGCCGGAAGCCATCGGCGGTAAACAGGCCGTGGAGGTAACAGCCGCGAACCCGGCCATCGGCGGAACAGGCCCCTTCCGGGATGCCCCCTGCCAGCTGCACCCAGGGCCGCCGTCGATCGGGTCCCTCGGTCCGGCCCATGTGCATTTCGTATCCGTGCAGCGATTCCCCCGATAAGGGATCGTGGGCCGTCACCTCCCGCAACACCTTGGGACCAGCAAGGGTTGTCTCGACCTCCAGAAGGCCCAGTCCGGGGGCGACACCGGGAGGTCCTTCCAGGCCCTCGGGATCACGGACCAGGCGTCCCAGCATCTGATAGCCGGCGCACACCCCCACCACTCGCCCCCCGCGGCGCACGTGGGCGGCAAGGTCGATGTCCCACCCCTCCGCCCGCACAGCCGCAAGGTCGGCAAGGGTTGCCTTCGATCCCGGCAGGATGACGACATCGGCATCGCCCGGCAGGGCCGTTCCGGGAGCGATGAACGACACGGCGACATCAGACTCGCTCCGCAAGGGGTCGAAGTCGTCGAAGTTGGCAAGATGCGGCAGCCGTGGCACGACGATCCGAATCACGCCGGGGTTCTTGTCCGTGCCGGCCTCCGGTGTCTGGCGAAGACTCTGGCTGTCTTCGGCGGGCAGGCGGCCCGCGTCCGCGAACCATGGCACCAGCCCGAACGAACGCCAGCCGGTGCGGGCGGTGATCAGCGCAAGGCCGGAATCGAATAAACGCGCATCGCCGCGAAACTTGTTGATCAGGAATCCCTTGACCCGCGTCTGTTCCGCCGCGCTCAACAGGGCGTGGGTTCCGACCAGGGCGGCTATCACGCCACCCCGGTCGATGTCGCCCACCAGCACGACCGGAAGGTCTGCGGCCTCGGCAAATCCCATGTTGGCGACATCGTGAGCGCGCAGGTTGACTTCCGCCGCCGATCCCGCCCCTTCCACCACCACAAGATCGGCCCCAGCGGCAAGCGTATGGAAACTTTCAAGAATGGTGGGCAGCAGGGTTGGTTTCAGGGCCTGATACGCGCGGGCCGCGGCGTTTCCCCAGACCCGGCCCCTCACCACCACCTGAGCGCTGCCGGCGGCCTGCGGCTTCAATAAAACCGGATTCATGTGCACCGATGGCGCCACCCGACAGGCCTGGGCCTGTAGGGCCTGGGCGCGACCAATCTCGCCGCCGTCTGTCGTGACGGCGGCGTTGTTGGACATGTTCTGTGGCTTGAACGGACGCACCACCAGCCCCTTTCGGGTGAACAGCCGGCACAACCCCGCCACCAGCAGCGACTTGCCCACATCGGAGCCGGTCCCCTGCACCATCAGGGCGCGCGCCAAGCGTTCAGTCGTCACGGTCGAGAATGGCCCGCAAACGATCGGCCCCCAGGCTGTCGAATCGGCGTTCAAACAAGATGGCGCGCGTGTCGGCCCGGATGTCGCCATAAAAATGATTGTTCCAGTCGGTGCGCGATTCGATGATTGTTCCGTCCAGCGCGCCGCCACCGAACAGGCCGGTCGTCAGGGCAAAGGCATAGATGTCGGCTCCGACATTGCTGGTGGTTGCCGCCTCGATGGCCGCGCCGCGGATGAAGGCGACCGATACGCCGGCCCCGGCCTTGAACTTGTTGTCGAGGAAGGCGGTCAGCCCCTGCTCGGTCATGATGATGAAGACAACTTCCGCTTCCTGCACGCCGGCCTGAAGGCCGATGCTGCCGGCCATGACCTTGAAGAAGGCCGGACCGATGAAACGCTCGGTGGCATGATCACGCACCATAAGCACGCCATGGCCGTACCCGGCCCCCAGGATGAACCCGGCCTTGACCAGCGAGGGCACCACCAGCACCGCTCGTGCCCGTTTGATCTTGGGGAGCATGTGGCGCTGGAAGTTGTCGTCAAGGCGCAGCCGTTCCAAGGTCACGACCGCGTGGTCAACGATCTTTTGTGCCTCAAGGCCTTCCTCTGTGTCAGGAACAGCGGCGCGGGCGGAGATTCCCCCACCCGTCAGCAGCATCACCAGCAGAAGCACAAACAGAAATACCCGTGGAAAGCGCATTTGACTGCAATTGCTCCGTTTTGTTCTTCCCTTTGGGCGCCGGGCGCGCACGCCCTTCACCCTTGGCGTGGCGAAGCGGACGCTCCGCCACGCCGTGTTATGCCGAAGGCATGCCTTTCGCGTGTCTGGAATCATGGGATATGTGCAGTTGGTGGATCGTCACAAGACCCAGTGTCAACAGGATAAACGCCCCTGCCTGATGGGTCGCCGCCAGGGGAACGGGGACGACCAGCACAAGGGTGGCGATGCCCAGCCCCCCCTGAACCCCCGCCATGACCGCAAACAGCGTCATGAGGGTGCGGACGGAACCGACGGCGGGCAGAAAACGACTCCACCCCCACACCATCCACACCGCCGCCATGGTGGTCATGGCGAGCCAACGGTGCTGGAATTGCACGGTTGCAATGTTTTCGAACGGATTCATATACCAGGGATCCATGACCATAAGCCCCTCTGGAATCCATTGACCATCCATCAAGGGAAAGGTGTTATAAGTCATCCCGGCGTCAAGCCCGGCCACGAATCCCCCCGACAGGATCGTGACGACTAAAAGCGCGAGAACCCCCTTTGCGGCGCGCGCGAAAGAACGCACCGCCCGGGCCACCGTTTGTCTTTCCCACAAAATCCCCAGCGCCGTCCACAGCATCAAGCCATAGATCAACAGCGCCAGCCCCAGATGGGCGGTGAGGCGGTATGGGCTGACGTCAGGCCGTTCGATCAAACCGCTTTTGACCATGAACCAGCCCATGACCCCCTGCATGGCCCCAAGCAGAAACAGACCGGCGAGTTTCCCTCCCAACCGGCGATCGATCCGCCGCGTCGCCACGAACCACAGAAACGGGACCAGGAATACGGCACCCACCACCCGCCCCACCAGACGGTGGATGTATTCAAGCCAGAAAATGCTTTTGAACCCCTCAAGGGTCATATGAGCATTTTTCAACCTGAATTCGGGGAACTGTTGATAGTGGGCGAAGGTGTCTTGCCACTGTGCCTCGCTCAGGGGCGGCAGAATCGACAGGGGCTGCCATTCCACCATCGACAGCCCCGATTGAGTCAGCCGGGTGACGCCGCCCAGAATCACCATCAGCAGCACTAGTCC
>WOUV01000239.1 GCA_009773045.1 Rhodospirillaceae bacterium
ATTGGGAGAAGGAAGCAACTCTTGCCAAGGCGCCGATTCCGGGCCGCGGCGTTGTGCTCGCTCATGGAGAGGAGATCAGGATCATGACACGCATGTCTGTTTTCAGCAGCCCGCTGTTGTTGGGCTTCGACCATTTCGAACGTGTGCTCGACCGGGTTTCAAAGGCATCGGCGGAGGGATATCCACCGTGCAATATCGAACAGATTGGTGATGGCCGGCTCCGTATCAGCTGGCGGTCGCTGGTTTTGCCGAAGGTGACTTGAGCGTTGCCATCGAAGACAGCCAGCTCGTCATCCGTGGACGCCAGAAAGAGGAGGAACGTGGCGAGCAGGTCTATCTTTACCGGAGCATTGCGGCGCGTCAATTCCAGCGGAGTTTCGTGCTGGCCGAAGGCATCGAGGTCATGGGCGCGTCTTTGCAAAATGGCTTGCTGGCCATTGATCTCAAGCGCCCGAGGGCCGAACCAAGGGTCCGTTCCGTGAAAATCCGTTGTGGAGAAGAGGGGACGCCGCAGTTTATCGGTGTGCAGGAATGACAAGAGCGCCAAATCCAGAAAACATCAACCACGCGGCGGAACAAAACGCCATAATGGGAAGGGTTGAAGCCATGAACGAACCGTCGGACAGAAACCTCACCCCGAAAGGGCACGCCATGACCTTACAGGAACTGGCGAGCTGGGGGTTGCAGGACGTGGCCTTCGTCAAACGGGTCATGGTCAACGACGAGGAAGCCTGGGCCATTCATGCCGCCAACGGGGCGGAAATGGGCATGGCACCGCGGCGTGAGCTGGCATTTGCCGCCATTCGTCAACACGATATGGAACCGTTCAGCGTCCATTGAGGTTCCGTATTCCCCGCCTTTTGCGGAGCACGTTTGGGCAAGGGTACGTGCACAAAGCGCGTACCCCTTTTTCCCAAAGGGACGGAAAGAAAACCGCCCGGTGCTCTTGTTTTTCCCAACCATGCAACTTTTCCTGCGACATGGTTCAGTGTACCATGCCGCCCGCGGTGCAGGATTCCCATCAAGAGAGGACTCATGAATGTACCCCCCCCCCTGATGGCTGGGAAAAAAGGCCTGGTCATGGGTGTTGCCAACGATCGCTCCCTTGCGTGGGGTATTGCACGAGCCGTGTGCGCCCACGGCGCCGAAGTGGCGTTCACCTATCAGGGAGCGGCCCTGGAAAAACGGGTCCGTCCTTTGGCCGAAAGCCTTGGTCGCCCTTTTCTGTTGTCCTGTGATGTCAGCCAGCCCGCCGAAATGACGGTGACCTTCGACGCCCTGGAAGAACGTTGGGGGCATCTGGATTTCGTCGTCCACGCCATCGCGTATTCCGATAAGGAGGAGCTGAAGGGCCGCTATCTTGACACGACGCTCGACAACTTCTTAAAAACCATGGCCATTTCCTGTTTTTCCTTCACCGATGTCTGTCGGCGGGCACACCGTTTGATGCCGCGGGGCGGGGCAATGCTGACGCTGACCTATTACGGGGCGGAGCGGGTTATGCCCCATTACAACGTCATGGGCGTGGCCAAGGCGGCATTGGAGGCGAGCGTGCGTTACCTCGCAACCGATCTTGGCACCGACGGCATCCGGGTCAATGCCATTTCGGCGGGGCCGATCAAAACCCTTGCCGCTTCTGGCATCGGCGATTTCCGTCATATCCTGCGCTGGAACGAACTCAATGCGCCGTTGAAACGCAACGTGACCATCGAGGATGTGGGAGGGGCGGGGGTGTATCTGCTGTCGGATCTTGGCTCCGGTGTCACCGGCGAGGTCCATCATGTGGACGCCGGCTATCACACCGTCGGCATGCTGGCGGTGGATGCCGCCGCCGAGGTGGCCGACCTGTTGATCCAGTTCAAGGCCCGGCAAGGGTGACGTCAGGGCGATTTTTCAATCGGGGAGTCCCGGTCCGTGTCTGGCAATGCGTTTGGGGTGCTGTTTCGTTTCACGACCTTTGGCGAGAGCCACGGGCCGGCCATCGGTGCCGTGGTGGAAGGGGTGCCACAAGCGTCGCCCCGGTCAGTCCCGTTTCACCACCCAGCGGCAGGAACCGGACCGGGTGAAAATTCTCTCGGGTGTTTATGAGGGAAAGACCACGGGAACCCCCATCGGCCTTTTGATCGAAAACGTGGATCAACGGTCGAAAGATTACACTGATCTCTCGGAATCCTTTCGCCCTGGCCATGCCGATTATACGTATTGGCGAAAGTACGGCATTCGTGATCCGCGGGGTGGCGGGCGGGCTTCGGCGCGGGAAACGGCCTTGCGGGTGGCCGCCGGGGCCATCGCCCGTCTCGTGCTGGGATCTGAGATCACCATCCGTGGCGCCCTGGTGCAACTCGGGACACAGACCATCGACCGTTCCCGTTGGGATTGGGCGGAGGTTGACCGCAATCCCTTTTTCTGTCCCGATCCGGTGGCGGCCCAACAGTGGGAGGAGTCTCTTGATGCGGTGCGCCGCCGCGGCTCCAGCATCGGGGCCATCATCGAGGTGGTGGCCGAAGGTGTTCCTCCCGGGCTGGGGGCGCCGGTTTATGACAAGCTCGATGCCGACATCGCCAAGGCGTTGATGAGCATCAATGCCGTCAAGGGGGTGGAGATCGGCGCAGGCTTTGCCGCCGCTACCCTGTCGGGGGAGGAAAACGCCGATGAAATGCGCATCGGCGGCACGGGTGATGTTGCGTTCCTCTCCAACCATGCCGGGGGAATCCTGGGTGGGATTTCCTCTGGCCAGCCCGTCGTGGCGCGTCTTGCGGTGAAGCCGACGAGTTCCATTCTGACTCCG
>WOUV01000051.1:0-851 GCA_009773045.1 Rhodospirillaceae bacterium
GGCAACTGTCGCCGCCAACCCGCCGACACCCGCAAATCGTAACCAGCCAAACCCTTCACGACGCCGTGCCGCCTAATGCACAGCTTTGGTTCACACCCCTGCGCATCGCCATGATTGGCGTCATGGTGGAGTATCATGGCATCGCCGCGGCCGAAGGCGTGCAGCATCTGATGGAAGGGTTCGTGATCTTTACCATTTGCGTTGCCGTGTTGCTGGCGGAAGTATGGCTTTTGTTGCGAATCGGCCCGCGGGGGCGCTTCCTGACCCTGGACGTGCTCAAGCCGCGTCGCGCTGATTTCGTCGGGTTGGGGAATCGTCCGGCGCCGGTCAGCTTGCAGGTTGCCGCGGTGCTGGCGCTGGCTGGGTTTATGACGACGACGCTTGTCACCGTCCGGGAGGAAATTATTCCCTTTCGCACGCCATTCTCTCAGTTTCCTTTGCAAATCGCCACGTGGTTGGGGATGCCGGTTCCACTGGCCCCGGAATATTTGAAGGTTTTACAGTTGACGGATTATGCCCAGAGGAGCTATGTTCGTCGTGATGAACACGGTCCGGTTGATTTCTATGTCGCGTACTACGATTCCCAGCGCTATTCCGTGGCAACGTACAGCCCACAGGAATGCATTCCCGGTGGGGGGTGGGTTATTCGTTCTGTGGATCGGGTTGCGATCGATTCCGTACCGGGACGCTCCACGCCACTTGAGGTCAGCCGTGCCGTCATTGCGCGGCAGGGGATGATCCAGGTCGTCTATGTGACCGGCTTCCCATCCACCGCCGCCTTTTCCAGGACCTCACGGGAATACGGCTCCATGATCTCGTCGCTCACCACCAGCGGATTGCCCAAAAGACGG
>WOUV01000051.1:877-20717 GCA_009773045.1 Rhodospirillaceae bacterium
GATTTGAGTCCCCCTTCCATCAAAGCTAGACCCCTTGAATCACACGCAGATTCCTGCCGTCAACAACCCATTGCGCTAAACTGATAGATGGTCAGCCCCTCACCCCTTGTCCGCAGTCATTTGCGCACCCAATCCCTTTTATTGCAGAGCGAACGTGTTGTGAGCGAGGTGGTGCGGCGCCTCAACCTCCTCGGCAACCAAGAATGGCAGAATGCCTTCCGGGAAAGCAAGGCTGCGAGTAACATCATGCAATGGGCCGTCGAACAACTCCTTGAAAATATGACGGCGCGCATCAACGAGGGCAGTAACATCATGGACATCAGATACATTGCCTTCGATCCGCGCATTGCGGCCCTGATGGCCAATACGTTCATGGCCGCCTTCATCGATGCCAATCTGGACATGAAGATCGAATCGGCCCAGCGGAGCGTTCAGTGGTATGATACCCAGCTTGCCAAGCTGCGTCGTGATTTCAACGACGCGCGCGAGCGGATGCTGACGTTCCAGCGCGATGCCGGTATTCTTGGCAGCGATTCCGATTCCGACCAGGCGCAGATCCGGCTTCTTGCCGAACAACTGACGCGCATGCGTAGCGAACTGGTGGCGGCCGAGGTCCAATTGCAGCAGATGTCCCACAGCATCGAGTCGGTTGGCGATGCCTCGTTGCAATCCCAGACCCTTTCGCGCATGCAAGGGGAATTGTCCACGGTTCAGTCGGAACTCGCACGGCTGGGGACCGAAGTCGGACCGAGGCATCCGCGCTATGCCGCGCTCATCCAGTCCCAGAGCACTCTTCAGGAGAAAATAAGGGAAGAAACAAAAGCAATCCGCCGCAGCTTTGCCGCCAAGGTCGAAACCCTGCGCAATCAGGTGCGGCAGCTTGAAACGACCCACGTCGGCCAGTCCCAACATATGATCGATCAGCAGGAACAGCGCGACCAGTTAGTAAAATTATCCCGCGAGGTTGATTTTCGGCAGGCACAACTGGATTCGGCCGCCAACCGTGCCGAAGCCCTGCGGATGCAAGGGCAGATTTCCTTTGTCAACGTCGTTCCGTTGGACCAGGCCGCCCCGCCAACCAAACCGGTCTTTCCGCGCAAGCGTGTGATTCTGCCGCTGGCGGCTGGTTTTGGTCTGGCCCTTGGGGTTGTTCTTGCCCTGCTGATTGAAATCTTCGATCGCCGCATTCGCACACCCGCCGATCTTGAGTATGCGACAGGTCTGCACAGCATCGGCCGGCTCATGGCCGGCAAAACAAGGCGGAAGCGGTGGTTCCTGGGGATGGGAGCGTTGTCTGGCGCCGTGAGACTGAGCCATGAACCGAGACGATGAACGGGATTCCGTTCAGGAAGATCCCGTGAACGACACCGGGGGCGAAACGACGGAGTTTTCTTCCGGTCTTCCGGCGCTATCCTTATCCCAGGACGGGCAGATGACTCTTGGTCATTTGCTGGTACAAATGGGCAAACTGAACCCTGCTCAGGTCGAACAGGTGTTGAGATGGCAGGTCCTGCACGATTGTACATTCGGCGAGGCCACCGTTATCCTGGGGCTGGTGCGTCAGGCCGACATCATGACGGCGCTTGCCCGTCAGTATCATTACCCTATTCTGCGCGAAAATTCCTCTTTCACGAATCTTTCGGATGAACTGGTGATCGGGCACGATCCTTTTGGCGCGGCGGCCGAGGCCATTCGTTCCATTCGCAGCGCCTTTGTCCAGACCTGTTTGAGCCGGGGCACGCGATCGGTCATGGTGATCGGCGCCCGACGGGGGGATGGCTGTACCTATCTTGCCGCCAATCTTGCCCTAGCCCTGGCACAGATGGTGGTCCCGACCGTTCTGGTGGACAGTGACATGCGGGGGGGACGGCTCGCCGAGGTGTTCAACGTGCCACGTCGCAGTCGGGGATTGTCGGAGGTGCTGCGTCAACAGACGGACGAGCAGACGGTCATGATCGAGAACATCGTGCCGTCCTTGTCACTGTTGCCGGTGGGGGGCCTCGCCGCCCAATCCGCAGGAACTTTTGTCGTCGGGGGAATTCATCGCCCTGACCTTGCGGCTGGAAAAACGGTTCGGCGCCGTGATCTATGACTGTGCCGCGGGCATGGAATTTGCTGATTCCGATATCCGGCGGCCCGCATCAGAACCGCGCTCATCGTCGCGCGCCGCAACCGGACACGGTTCAACGAGGTGCGCACACTGGCCGAGCGGTTGAAGGCCATCGAGTGCACTGTCGTCGGTACGGTTCTCAACCTCCATTAACTATTGGGTCCGGAGAGTTGCATGCGAAGAGGATTGCCCTTTCATTGTTGGAGGCCCGTGCAATCGCTCTTGACGCGAGTAAAAGTCTGTGCCAGAAACTGGGAGCTTGGATGCATTCTTCCGCGCACACAGCGCCTTTTCGTGTGCATCGAGCGTTTTTTCCAAACTCTTTGGGGGTTGAGCAGAATGACATTACGTTTGAAGGGGAGGGATCTTTTTGAACTCTTTGCCAATGACCCGGAAAAAGCCGATGCCGTTGTCTTCGTCCGGGTGGTGCAGGAGGACCGGCGCGGGTTCCTGAAAGGGGCTGGGCTTGCCACCATGGGCGCCATGGTGGGGGCGACGATACCTTTTTCCCGCAACATGCCCGGCGGCTTCATTCCCGTTGCCATGGCCGAGGAGGCGATGGCCATCGAGGGGAAAGAGGGGCTGGTGGTCCTTGGCGACAAGCCGCTCAACGCCGAAACGCCGCCCCATCTGTTGGACGATGAGGTCACGCCGGTCAGCCGTCATTACATTCGCAATAATGGGACTGTGCCAGACGGGGACGCCGCCACTTGGAAAGTGTCGATCGAAGGGGAGGTGGACACGCCCCTGACCCTTTCCATCGCCGATCTGAAGAAACAGTTCGAGGTCGTCACGGCCCAACTCACCATCGAATGCGGCGGCAATGGACGCGCCTTTTTTGAACCCAAGGCCAAGGGCGGCCAGTGGACGTATGGTGCGGTTGGCTGTTCCAGGTGGACCGGCGTGCGCCTGGCCGATGTTCTGAAAGCGGCCAAGGTCAAGTCCACCGCCATTTACACCGCCCACTACGGGGCGGATCAAGCGCTCGATGACCCGGCCAAAGTGCCGCTCTCACGCGGCATTCCCATCGCAAAGGCGATGGATCCGCACACCCTGATTGCTTTTGCGATGAACGACGGAGCGATGCATCCCCAGAACGGTCACCCGTTGCGGCTGGTGGTGCCGGGCTGGGTGGGATCGACCTCGCACAAGTGGCTGACGAAGATCGTGCTGCGCGACAAGGTGCACGACGGCAAGGGTATGACCAAGCACTCATACCGTCTGCCGGGCGGATCGGTGGAACCGGGGGAGGCCGTAGCGGACGAGGCCTTCACCAACATCATCCAGGCGATGCCGGTCAAATCCCTCATCACCCGGCCGAAGAGCCGGATCGAGGTGGCCGCCGGCAAACCGCTGGAAATCGGGGGCCATGCCTGGGCCGGCGACAACACGATCGCGGCGGTGGATGTGTCCATCGACTTTGGCGCAACCTGGCACAAGGCCAGCCTTGCCAAGCCAGCCAATCCCTATGCCTGGCAGCACTGGAAGGCCGACATCACCTTCCCCGGTCCCGGTTATTACGAGGTCTGGTCGCGGGCTACCGATGACGAAGGCCACGGCCAGCCGTTCGCGGTCGCCTGGAACCCCGGAGGCTATCTCAACAACGCCATGCATCGCATCGCCGTTCGTGTCGGATGATAGGGTCATGGCCGTGGGGGGGGGCAGGGCGCCCCCCCGCCGTTGGGTGTTCCCTGTTGTCCTGGCGGGATTGGTTGGATGGGCTGCTCTGGCGCCCGCGTCGCCCGGGGATCCGGCAAAAGGCCGGGAGGTTTTCACCGCCTGCCGCGGGTGCCACGATGCCAGGCCGGAGGGTAGGAACCGCGTGGGTCCGAATCTGTGGGGGGTGGTCGAACGTCCCATCGCCGTGGTAGCAGGGTTCGTGTACTCACCGGCTCTCAAGGAACGGGGAGGGGTGTGGACCATCGACCGGCTTGACCGTTTCCTCGCCGCTCCAGCCGTGGACGTGCCGAAAACGCGCATGAGCTATGCCGGTCTGAAGGATGCCGGGCGGCGCGCCGATCTTCTGGCCTATCTCGTCACCCTGCGGGAAGGGGCGGGGAGCGGGGATGTTCCGACCGACTGGCAAGGATTGCCCGAAGGGCAGGGACGGCAGGAGGTTTTTGAAACCTGTCAGGCGTGTCATTCCTTGAAACTCGTGCAGCAGCAGCGCCTTGACCGGCGAGTCTGGGACGAAGTTCTGGGCTGGATGGTCACGGAAAAGCGCATGCTGGAGCCGGCGCCCGAGGTTCGGCAACGGATTTTGGAGTATCTGGTGGAGCACTATGGGCCTTCCCGGTCGCGGGGGAGTCCGGATGGCATGCCGCCGCTTTCGTCTTCCAGGCACCCCTGAGCCAAAAGAAATCGAGGGGGGTGTGGGGGGAGGCTTTCCTTCTCCGTGACAAAAACCAGAATGCGGAGGAGGCACGGTCTCCCCCGTGCCCCCTCGATTCCTTAGGGGAGAAGCAGGCTATGATACAGTTGCAGCGTTTCGCGTACAATTATTTCTTGTGAGAACTCATCGATGGCCCTTTTCCGCCCCTCCCGTCCCAGGGCAACACGTAACGAAGGGTGGAGCAAAAGGTGTTTTAAGGCTTCCGCCAGCGCCACGGGATCTCGTACCGGAACAAGCAAACCATTGCGTCCGTGCGTGACCGCTTCCCGGCATCCCGGAACGTCGGTGGTGACGATGGCGCGTCCCGCCGCCGCGGCTTCCAGCAAGGATTTCGGCAGTCCTTCGCGGTAGGAGGGCAGACAGGCGAGATGACTCATGCGCAAAAGCTCCGCCATGTCCGCGCGAAAGCCAAGCCACTCGATGATCCCTTCGGCCTGCCAGGCTCGCAACGTCGCTTCCGGGACCGATCCATGGTTGAGCGGGTCCGGATCTCCGGCAAGGCAGAACCGCGCCGCCACGCCCTCCCGTTTCAAGGCGCGTGCGGCGGCGACGAACTCCCCCACCCCCTTGTCCCACAACATGCGGGCGGCAAGCAGGACCACCGGCGTGCCCTCCGGTTCGGGGGTTGGCTGGAACCGGGTCACATCAACGCCGGAGCCGCGGATCAGGACGACGTTTCCCGGATGGACAAAACCACACGTGAGCATCTCTTGCCTGTCATCACGGTTTTGGAAGATGACTTTTCCCTGTCTCGTGGACAGCAGCCAGAGCAAGGCCACCCGGAGCGGTTCGCGCAAAATCCGTGCCCGCCGATCGGCGGAAGAAAAGATGTATCCCATGCCGACCGGCGCATTGACGATGGTCCCTATCCCCGCAAGACGGGCGGCCAGGGAGCCGTACAGGACGGGCTTCAACGCCACGTGATGCACGATGTCGGGCCGCTCCGCCCGATAGGCACGCCAAACCTCGGCAAGCGCCCACGCCTCCCGCACCGGGTTGATGCTGCCCCGATGCAGCCGCCAGGGGCGCACCCGCAAGCCCCGCGCCCGGATGGCATCGGCATGGGAGGTGACATGGGTCATCACCACCACGTCGTAACCGGCCGTGCGGGCCGCCGCGGCACGTTCGATATAGTGGGAACAGAAGAACCAGTCCTCGGCGATCAGGAACAGCAGCCTTGGCCGTGCCGTTTGGGTCTTTTCTGCTGTCATGGACACGGCTCGATTCTCCCCTTTGCAATTGGAATACGCACTTTCAGGGATGAGAGGGTATCCCGGCCCCAGGGTCGGGGCAATCCGTTGGAAAAAGTGTTGGCAAATCGACCCTGTGCCCTTATATAGAGAACAGTTGTAAGAAGGGGGGGGGAGCAGAATGAATCACCACCCGAGCCTGTTCGCTGGCAGCGAGATGAACTCCAGACCATACCGGCGCTTTCTGGTCCCATTGTCATGAGCCGCAGCCTTTTTCGGGAAACATCCCTTGAGCGGCTGTCCACGCCCGAGCAGCTTGATCAGGTCATGCGGGTCACGTCTCCCACGGCCTGGATCGCGATTCTCGCCATGGTGACGGTGGTGGCGGGGGGGCTTGCGTGGAGTATTCTCGGCTCCGTTCCCGTCAAGGTGTCCGGACGGGGAATCTTGTTGAGTCCGGGGGGCGTTCTGGACGTCATTGCCTCGTCCTCGGGACGGGTTTCCGCGTTCGAGGTGCAGCCGGGCGATCGCATCACGGTCGGTCAGGTGGTGGCCCGCGTGGCCCAGCCCGACCTTATCGGCGAGTTGGAGGCCGCACGATCGGCCCTCGTGGAAGAGACCGACCATTACCGCCAGGTCCGGGAGTTTCACCAGCGCACCACCGCCAACCAGCACGGCATCAACACCAAGAAGCGATCGGCCATCACTCAAAAACTAGGTTTCCTGGAAGACAGGCTGCGCTGGCTGAAGGAGCGCGAAGGGTATGAAGCCGAGTTGCAGGGCAAGGGTCTGATCGATCGGAAAAGAGTGATCGACACCAAAATCGACATCAACCGGGCTAAGGAAGAAGTGGCCACCGCCCAGAACGAATTGAAACAGATCGAAATCGAAGAAACCACTACGGCCATCACAAACGAGCGCGAAATTCTGGACCTTGAACTGAAAATCAGCACCCTCAAACGGACGGTTCAAGGCCAGGAAGACAAACTGCAACGCAACATCACGATCGAAAGCCCCTATGCCGGGCGCATCGTCGAATTCAAGGTCAACGCCGGCGAGGTGATCGAACCGGGGCGTGCCCTGTTCACCGTTCTGCCGCAAGAGACGGACGCGGGCGACCCGGACGCGGAGGAGGCCAGCGGACTGGTGGCAAGGCTTTATGTGCGGCCCGAAGACGGCAAGAAAATCCAGGCCGGTATGGAAGCCCAGGTGGCGCCCTCCACCGTCAAACGCGAGGAATATGGATTCATCGTCGGCACCGTGCGCGGCGTGGCGGCGGTTCCCTCTTCCGAGGAAGGTATGCTGCGGGTTCTGAAAAACAAGGCCCTGGTCCAGGAACTCTCCGACGGTGGCGCGCCGTTCGAGGTGACGGTGGCCCTCAAACGCAATCCGAAAGCCCCGAGCGGTTTCCCGCTGGTCGTCCTCCCTGGGACCGACAACCGACATCATGAGTGGCACACTGTGCGAGGCCACCTTGACCGTGCGCGAAATCCGGCTGATCAGTTTGCTGATTCCGGCGCTGGAACAGCTTTTCAACGATTCTGCCGCAATGCCTCCGCCCTCCGGCGCGACTCTGTAACAGGTGGGGATTCATGGCGGAGAAGAAAGGCAAAAGGCGCCCTCAAAAAACCGGACGGTTCCGCACGCCGACCATTCTGCAAATGGAGGCCGTGGAATGCGGGGCGGCGTGTCTTGGCATGGTGCTCGCCCGATTCGGTCGGTATGTGCCGCTTGAGGAATTGCGCTATGCGTGCGGGGTGTCTCGCGACGGCACCAAGGCTTCCAACCTGGTCAAGGCCGCCCGCCGGTATGGCCTCAAGGCCAAGGGCTTCACCATGGAGCCGGAGGGGTTGCGCACCCTGATTTCGTCAAGGCCGGACGATTGCCATCGGTTCTGTTCGGACTCATCCGTCGTCTTGCCGGTTCGCGCGGGGCGTTTCTGTTCGTCATTCTGTCCAGCATCGCGCTGGTGGTTCCGGGCCTGCTCGTTCCCGCCTTCTCGCGGGTCTTCGTGGATTATTACATGATCGAGGGGCTGAAGAAGTGGCTGTGGCCGTTGCTGGTCGGCATGGTGGCCGCCGCCGCCTTGCGCTCCGGATTGACCGGGCTGCAACAGCATTTCTTGTTGCGCTTGCAGACAAAACTGTCGATCACCGCATCAAGCGCCTTTTTCTGGCATGTGTTGCGCCTGCCGGTGGGGTTCTTCTCGCAGCGCTATGGGGGCGAGATTGGCACACGGGTCATGTTCAACGACCGCATCGCCAATCTGATCGCGGGCGATCTGGGCCTCACCATCCTCAATCTCGTGACCATGCTGCTCTATGGCCTGATCATGAGACAGTACGATCCGGTGCTGGCGGCGGTTGGGGTGGGCTTTGCCATCTTCAATCTGGCGGCCTTTGGTCTAGTGGCCCGCCGTTTGGGCGATGCCAACCAGCGCCTGTTGCTGGACCGGGGCAAGATGACCGGCATCGCCATGCAAGGCCTGCAAATGATCGACAGTTACAAGGCGAGCGGCACCGAGGGCCTGTTTTTTACCCGCTGGGCCGGTTATCACGCCAAGGTGGTCAACGTCGAACAGGCCCTGTCGCGCTATCGGGCCTTTCTGGGGGTGGCGCCGCTTCTGGTGTCGATGCTGGGCACGGCGGCCGTGCTGACCGTGGGGGGCTGGCGCGTCGTGGACGGCCTGATCACGGTGGGCACCCTGTTTGCCTTTCAGGCGTTGCTGTCCAGCTTTCATACGCCCGTGGCCAGTCTGGTCAACCTGGGAGCGCAGATGCAAGAGGCGCAGGGCTATATCACACGCCTGGAAGACATCATGCTTCAGGAGGAGGATGAGGAGTTCAAGCGGGGCCTGGGGGGGATGCCCGGCGCCACCGTCGCACCACAGACACCATCGCTCCTCCTCGGCGGGAACGCTCCCTTGGAATCGGGAAAGCCGGACTCGCAAGCGTTCCCATCGGAGAACGTTGCCGCGGGAGCCGCGGAACCTCCCCCCATCCCCCCCCCCCCCCCCCCCGAGCCGATCAAACTGACCGGACGGGTCAGCGTGAAAGACCTGACCTTCGGCTTCATTCCAACCGATCCGCCGCTGGTCGCCCATTTCAGTCTTGATCTGGAGCCGGGAACCCGGGTTGCCCTGGTGGGCGGTTCCGGCAGCGGCAAATCCACCGTCGGCAAACTTCTGGCCGGTTTGTACCGGCCCTGGTCGGGCGAGATTCTGTTCGACGGCATGCCAATGGCGCACATCCCGCGTGATATCTTGCGCACATCGCTGGCCATGGTCGATCAGGATATCGCCTTGTTCGAGGGATCCGTGCGCGATAACATCAGTTTGTGGGATACCACCATGCCCGAAGACCGCATCGTTCAGGCGGCGCGTGATGCGATGGTGCACAGCGAAATCACCGAGCGACCCGACAGCTATGACTTCAAGGTCATGGAAAGCGGCCGCAATTTCAGCGGCGGGCAACGCCAGCGTATTGAAATCGCCCGGGCGCTGGCCGGTACCCCCAGCATCCTCGTTCTGGATGAGGCGACCAGCGCCCTTGACTCGGCAACGGAAAAGCAGGTGGTCGATAATATCCGCCGGCGGGGCTGCACCTGCATCATCATCGCGCATCGCCTCTCCACCATTCGGGATTGTGACGAAATCATTGTGCTTGACCGCGGCAAGATCATTGAGCGCGGGACTCATCAGGCGTTGATGGATCGTGGCGGGGCTTATAAACAACTGCTGGAGGCATGAGGAGACCATGAATGGCCATCCCGATTCGTCCAGCGCCGCGATGCCTGGGGGGACCTCTCCGTCGCCGCGTCCGATGGCGCCGTCTTCCCGTCCGCCCGTGGGGGGCGCCGCTCCGGGGGCGCCCCGGCAGGAAAGTGGTGGTCCTCCCGCCCTGTTCAACACCCCGGCCACCGAAATTCCCCTGCGCGCGGGCGAGATTTTCGCGCTCGATGACCCCGGTCTGGTGTGGCACGTGCGCGAGGGATCGGTGGAGGTGTTCGCCGTGCAGCGCCACGACGGCGCCCAGGTGGGGCCGCGCACCTTCATGTGCGCGGTTGAAGCGGGGGGACTTACCTTTGGTCTCAAACCCTCCGGTCCGGAAAACGAGATCCGACTGATGGGTCTTGCGGTCGCGGACAGCGTTCTGGTGCGCTACCGGCTTGAGGACAGTGCCAAGGTGCCCCTGCCGGTGCAACAGGCAAAAATTCTCGCTCGCCCGATCAACGCCTGGATCGAGGGCCTGTCGGAAGGGGTGGTCAAACACATCCAGCCCCGCAGTCATACCAAGCTGTGGATCGCCCCCGGCGAGGAGATCAGTTTAAGCGAGGCCGAACGCGCCTCCTCCCACAAGGGGGTGGTGTGGGTGCAATTGATGGACGGCAACGGGCGCTATGTGGACATCTGCGAGATCCCTTCGCCCGCCGGCACTGCCATGGTGGCCCTGTCCGTCCACGCCTGGTTGCGGGAAGACGGTGTCAAGAAATTAAAAGGCTATGCGACCGATATCGTTTTGCGGCTGCCGGGCTGGTCGCAACGGCTTGAGGCCTTTCATGACGCCATTATCGAGTCCTTGAGCTTTGGGTTCCGCAATGCGGCGACGACGGAACAGGCGCGCCTCGACAAGCGGGCGAGCCAGATGGCCTCCGACACCGAACAGACCCTTGTCAAATTCATCTCGCTGCTGGACCCGGAATCGCCCTACCGGCCCGGGATCACCGCCGAGGATGCTCTGTTCGAGTGTTGCGCCATGGTTGGCAAGGTCTTGGGCCTGACCATGACCCCGCCCCCTGCCGCCCGCCGCAAGCGCATCGAAGATCCGCCGCTGATGGTCGATGACATCGCCCGCTACAGCCAGGTCCGCGCCCGTCAGGTGGCCTTGCGCGGGGTCTGGTGGATCGAGGACAACGGCCCCCTGGTGTCGGCTCCTTCAAGGACGACAACCGGCCGGTTGCCCTGGTGCCAGGCAAACGGGGCTATGTTCTGCATGAACCGGTGTCGGGAAAAAGCCTGCCGGTCAGCGAAGACCTGGCCATGGCCCTGTCGCCGGTCGCGCACACATTCTATCCGCCGCTGCCGGACCGCAAGCTCACCGCCATGGATCTGATCACCTTCGGTCTCGCCCGCTGCCGGAAGGACGTGGCGGCGGTGCTGATCACCGGCGCCTTGGGGGGGGCTGTTGGGGGCGGTGACCCCCATCGCCACCGGCTATATCTTCGATACGGTCATTCCCGGCCACCAGCGCCACCAGATTCTTCAGGTCGGTTTGGCGCTTTTGGTGGCCGCGCTTGCCACGGGCATTTTCAAACTCACCGGCGACATCGCCCTGTTGCGGATGGAGGGCAAGATCGCCGGCATTCTGCAAGCCGCGGTGGTTGATCGGCTGTTGCGGATGCCCAACACCTTTTTTGCCAACTATGGCGCCGGCGACCTGGCCAATCGTACCCTGATGGTCGAACAGGTGCGCAAGATGTTGAGCGGTGTGGTGCTGAGTTCGGCGCTCGCCGGGGTATTTTCGGTTTTCAGTTTCGCGCTGCTGTTCTATATCGAGCCTTGGGCGGCGCTGATGGCGACCGTTATTCTGTTGTTTCTGATCGTTGTGACCTTGCTTGCTGGCTATACGCAGCTGAACGCGATCATGCAAGGGGAGGCTTTGAGCGGCAACATCAACAGCATGGTGCTGGAAATCATCACTGGCATCACCAAGTTGCGCCTGGCCGGGGCAGAGGACCGCGCTTCCAATCAATGAGGGTCAAACTTTAGCTAGATGCGCGCGCGCATGGTCAAGTCGCGTAAGATCACCAATCAGTTCCAGGTTTTCACCGCCGGCTATGAAATCCTGGCGACGGCAGCCATTTTCGCCGTCATTGCTATCATGGCGGGAGAGGAGCTGTCCACCGGCACCTTTCTCGCCTTTGTCGGCGCTTTCACCATGTTCCTCAGTTCCGCCTATCAACTGGCGCGTGCTATCGTGCAGGTGTTCGTGGTGAAGCCCTTGTATTCACGGGCGGCGCCGATCATGACCACGCTGCCCGAAACCACCGGCAACAAGGCCGATCCCGGGATCCTGACCGGTGAGTTCGAGGTGAGCCAAGTTGCCTTCCGCTACAGCCGCGACATGGCGCGGGTGTTGAACGGTTTGTCCATCACCGGCAAGCCGGGGCAATTCATCGCCGTGGTCGGGCCTTCCGGTTCGGGCAAGTCCACCCTGATGAAACTGCTTCTGGGCTTCGAGAAGCCGGAAACCGGGGCGGTTCTGCTCGATGGTCGCGATCTGCGCGGCCTTGATTTGCAGCTTGTGCGACGGCAGATTGGCGTGGTCCTGCAAAACGGTAAGTTGATGCCGGGCACCATTTACGAAAACATCAAGGGGGCGACTCGTGCCTCTGTCGATGACGCCTGGGACGCGGCCCGCATGGCGGGACTGGAGGCCGATATCAAGGCCATGCCCATGGGCATGCATACCGTGCTGACCGAAGGGGGGGCGGCCTTGTCCGGCGGGCAGGTGCAGCGCATTCTGCTGGCCCGGGCCGTGGTCGGCAAACCCCGCCTGCTGCTTCTGGACGAGGCGACGAGCGCCCTTGACAATCGTGTACCCAGTCGGTCGTGACGGAAAGCCTCGATCGCCTGTCGGTCACGCGCGTGGTGATCGCCCACCGCCTGTCCACCATCATGAAGGCCGATGCGGGTGGAACGAAACCTATATGCAGCGCCGCTTCGAGGAAACAGGTGTCGCCGGCATGCTGGCGCGGGGAGAGATCGACTTTTTGTTCCTGTCGCATGAACATCTGGATCATCTATGGGGATTGCAGGCGGTGTTGCGCCACCGGCCCGATATTTCCGTGCGCGTGCCGGCAGGCTTCAGCGAGACGGCGCTGGCCTTTATCCGGGGGGAACACGCGCCCCCGACTCGCACGGAGGTGGCGCCGCTCCGTCCCCATGCCGGACACCTCTTGTTCACACCGCCGGACACGCCGACGGTTCTTTATCCCGGCTGCGTGGCGGTGGCCTTTGATCTTCCCATTCTTCTTGGCATCAGGGGGGAACAGTCCCTGTACTTCCGGGTGCGGGACAAGGGGACCGTTTGTGTCACCGGCTGCTGCCATCAGACCGTGACGACCCTTGCCGAGTATGCCCTTTTGCCCATGTCGCGGAGGAATCGACCCTTTATGGCCTGTATGGCGGGCTGCATCTGGCGCCTTTCGGAATGCTGACGCCGGAACAGGAACAGGTCATCGCCGGATTGAAGCGTTTCGGTTTTCGCAGAATCGCTGCCAACCACTGTACCGGCGTGGCGGCGGTGGAGCGCATGGCCGCGCTTGGGTATCCGGTTGTGGGCGGTTTGGGTTCCTCAAGCCCGCTTGTGCTTGGGAACGGCGACACGGTGACCTTCGCGTGATGGGATCAAGAAAACGGGGCGGGTGGCTTTCTGTCTGTCACGTCCGCTCGCATGTGCTCTGGAAGCGGAGGAGCGGCCATTTCTCTCCGACATGGCCGATTTCCCAGGCATTGCGGGCCAGGAACACGAGCCGCCCGTAACCATCCTCGGCCAGGCTGGAACGCTGGGCCTCGATGAATCGTTTGATTTCAGCCGCGGCATCGGTCGTCACCCAGCGGGCGGTTTCGTAAGGCGCCGTCTCAAGAACGGTATCAAGGCCATATTCGGTGGCAAGGCGATCGGCCAGCACGTCAAGCTGCAAGGCCCCCACCACACCAACGATCCAGTCTGTTCCCGGTAAAGGACGGAATACCTGGGTCACGCCTTCCTCGGCCAGGCTTTCCAGGGCACGCTTCAGGTGCTTGGCCTTCATGGGGTCTATCGTGCGCACCCGGCGCAGAATTTCCGGGGCGAAATTGGGAATGCCGGTAAAGCACAACCGTTCACCCTCCGTCAGGCTGTCGCCCACCCGCAAGGTTCCGTGATTGGGCACACCGATGATATCGCCGGGCCAGGCTTCCTCCACCAGCTCGCGATTCTGGGCGAAGAACAGAATCGGGTTGTAGATGCTGATCGTCTTGCCGGTGCCGACCTGGGTCAGGGTCATGCCGCGGCGAAAGCGCCCCGAACACAGGCGGATGAAGGCCACGCGGTCACGGTGGTTCGGGTCCATGTTGGCCTGGACCTTGAACACGAAACCGGTGACCCGCTCTTCCATGGGGTCCACCAGACGCGCCTCGGCCGGCTGGGCGCGCGGGGCCGGCGCGAAACGGGCCAGGGTTTCCAGCACATCCCGCACGCCGAAATTGCGCAGGGCGCTCCCGAACAAGACCGGGGTCAGGTGACCCTCCCGATAGGAGGCGGGATCGAAAGCCGGACAGGCCGCCCCGATCAAGGCGATCTCTTCCTCGAGCTGCGCCCGTTCCAAAGGGGTCAGGGGAACGTTCGTTCCCTTTTCCACCAGGGTCATGCGATCGTCCAACAGGTCATGACAGCCGCGAAAGTCGCTGCCGCTCCCCACCGGCCAGGTCAGGGGGGTGGTATCAAGGGCGAGCTGGTCGGATATTTCATCCATCAGCGCAAACGGGTCCCGTCCCTCGCGGTCCATCTTGTTGACGAAGGTCAGGATCGGCACATCGCGCAACCGGCACACTTCGAACAGTTTACGGGTCTGGTTTTCGATGCCTTTGGCGGCGTCGATCACCATGACCGCCGAATCGACCGCGGTCAGGGTGCGGTAGGTATCTTCGCTGAAATCCTCATGCCCGGGGGTATCGAGAAGGTTGAAGGTATAGCCGCCGTATTCGAACGTCATCACCGAGGTGGTGACCGAAATGCCCCGCTGTCGTTCGATCTTCATCCAGTCGGAGCGGGTTCGCCGCCCTTCGCCCCGCGCCCGCACCGCGCCGGCCAGATGAATGGCCCCGCCCATCAGCAGCAGTTTTTCGGTCAAGGTCGTTTTGCCGGCATCGGGGTGGGAGATGATAGCAAACGTCCGTCGCCGGGCGATGGGGGAGGGGAGGGGGTGTTGCATGGAAGGGAACCGCACAGAACGATCAATCCGAAAAACGATGGCGGGGAAGTTTTCCCCTATCCCCTCATTTAGGGTCAGGGAACGGAGAAGCGCAAGCCCTTCCTCCAGGGGAATCGTCTCTGAATATGATCGCCCCGTGGCCCACGGTGACGATATCTTGGCCACGATCAAGTTCCCAAGGTCCGTCGATGGCCTATTATCACCTTTATGCGCGTGAAAGAGAGTTGACATCGCGGCGAACAGTTATAAGAGGAAAATATGAAGATGATTTTCCTCCACACAAGCGGAGGGATGGTCGAACTATCGGTTTCGAATCGCTACCTGCCATCTCTCCTTATCGTCGGAAATGCAGGATTTCTGAGACAGATGTTTTTTTGAGGACAGGTGTTGCAACGACGGGATCTAATAGAATAAAGCAATTCAGGCGCGTCGCAATACGATACGAGAAACTCTCTCTCCACTCTATGGCCATGGTGGAAATCTCCTGTATATTGGTATGGTCGGGCTGAAAACACGCCATGGGAACAAACTCGAGGATTCACGTATGACTGTCGAAACTGCCCGCCGCGAACGCGCCATCGGATCCATGGTCGGCCTGGCTACTAGCGATGCCGTGGGCACCACCTTGGAGTTCTAGGGCCGCGATACCTACAAGCACATCACCGATATGGTCGGCGGTGGTACCTTCCATCTGCGGGCGGGGGAGTGGACCGACGATACTTCGATGATGCTGGCCTTCGGTGACGCCCTCAAGCGGCGCGGCTACGATCCTGTGGCCCTGATGGATGCCATGCTCGCCTGGACCGACAAGGGTGAGTACTCCCACAATGGTCGGTGCTTCGATATCGGCAGTGGCACCCGGCACACCATGGCCAAGTACCGGCTTACTGGCAAGCCGATGCTGGGCAAGGATGAGGGAGGCAACGCTTGCCTGATGCGCGTGCCGGCCTTCGTCCTATACTGGGATCGCGACCGCACCCGGGCCGTGGACTTCTCGTGCTCCCAGGCGCGGTTAACCCACGGCAACCGCGAGGCCCTGGAGGCGACCCGCACTCTGGCCAACATCCTTTGGGAGCTGGTGGATTGCGGTGAGTCAGCCACTCTGGACGAACATCCGGCCGGCACGTGGAAGCGCGAGGAGATTGACTCGGGCGGGTTCGCTCCCCGCACGCTTGAAGCCGCGATCTGGGCCGTTCGTCAGACCGACACCTTCCGGGATGCTGTCCTGCTGGCGGCGAACCTCGGGCGGGGACGCGGACTCCGTGGCGGCGGTTGCCGGCGCCATCGTCGGCGCCAAGTTCGGTGTGCGTAACATCCCGCCCGCCTGGTTGAATAAGCTGGCCTGGGTGGAGGTCATCACCGATCTTGCCACCGGCCTGCTCGAGTCCAATACTGTTTCCGCACAATCCGCATAAAATGTGACCTTGGATGGTCTTTCCTTTGTGGAACACGCATTGATAGGGGGGGGAAATGTCAGACTTCGCGCGAGGGATTGGGAAGGATTTTGTCAAACGACTCAATGAAGAATATGAGAAGTGTGGCTGGTGGCATGCTATCTCCTCCGACCCGGAGCTGTTTATCGCCATCCGTAAGGAATATCTCGACGTCTATTTGAAAGGTAACCGCCTGCTGGAACTTCGTCTGAAGAAGGGGCAGCTTGTCGGGGAGACACACTACAAGTATCTGTTGCTGCCGAACGTGCCAAAGCATGACATCCAGATTGACAATGGTATGGTTGTATTGCCGGATGCCAGTGCGCTGTTCTGCACGGAAGTGTCGAACGTGAGGTCTCTGAAACGTGCGGCGGACCCCTATGCCGGTGGCGAAAAGGACGGAGTCCATAAGATCGTCATGAGCAACCCGAATGTCATCGATGTCGAGGTTGCCCTCAGCATCGAGGGCAATGGCGAAGACGCTTCCGCCGCCAAGCGCATTGATTTCGTGGCTCTGAGTCCCGCCGCCGATGGGGCGCAACTCGTCTTCTTCGAGGCTAAACTGTTCTCGAACAAAGGTGTGCTGCGCGCCGAGGGCGATGACGAGCCGCAGGTGGTCAAGCAAATCGAGGACTATCGGAACCTGCTTGTCGAACATGCCGCCGATCTGGAACGTTCCTATCGCGTTGTCTGCGGAAATCTGTCCGCCCTTAAGGGAGTGCAGGAGCGCTACGCGAAGCAGGCCGACCTTATGCGCGACATCGCTGCCGGCAGGACGCCTTTGCATGTGAACGAAGCCGTGCGGCTGGTGGTGTTCGACTTCGACGAAGACCAGCGCGACGGCAAGATATGGACCCCGCACCGTAAGAAACTGGATAGTCTCCTTGGCAAAAGACTGCTCCTCAGGGGCAATCCCAAAGAGTTTACCCGTGGCATATCGACGCCGGAATGAGGGAAAGCCGTGCCCGAAGTTCGCGTGACCATCCATCGGGCCGCCCATGAGATCGGCGGCAATGGGGCGCGTTTTCGTGGCGTGGTCGGCGCAGAACATCGACCGGACGGTAAGCTTGTACCGGGCCTGTCTTCCGCTCCGGGCGGACGCTGGCGGTCGATCTTTACGCCGCAGAAGTTCTGGACACACTGGCGTCTTTCGGACGCCTGCCGCAACCCGGGTGGAGGAACATCAAGGTGGTCATCATCCGTGCCTCTGCCCGGATATACCACTTGGTGGTGGAACGGGATTTTTTGGCGAAATCACCTCTATGCCGAAGCCCTTCCTCCAGGGGAATCGTCTCTGCCAGGGGAATCGTCTCTGAATATGATCGCCCCGCGACCCACGGTGACACTTCTTGACCATGATCAAGTTCCCAAGGTCCGTCGATGGCCTATCGTCACCTTTATGTGCGTGAAAAAGATCGGAATCATGACACTACGCAGGAAGATCCTTCTTCTGGGAGTGCTGGCGCTCGGCAGCCTCGGGATCATTTTCGCCCAGCATCTGACGGAGGATCTTCGGTGGCGCACCCTTTTGCAGGATCTGACCACGGTGATCCAGCGGGCGGAGGGCCTTTCGAACGTGGTCCATGCGTTCCAGAACGAACGGGGCCGTAGCGCCGCCCATCTCGGCGCCGGCGATGACCATCTGCTCGGCGCCCTGCGCGCCCAGTGGAGCCAGACCGATAAGGCCATCGCCGCCCTGCCCCAAAGCCCGCTCGACATGACAACGCTCGCCACCATCCGGGCACAATCCGCTACTCGCTAGATACCCTTTGAGGAGGTTTTCGCCTTCTATACCGACCGTATTGAAACGTCGCTGGAGGCGCAAGTGGCGGTCGAAAAGCTGAACGTGCCGGTCCGGGACCACCTGCTGGCCCACAGCGCCCTTGTTCAGGCCAAGGAGTTCCTCGCTCGGTTGCGAGGAGAAATCATGCATGCCCTGACACACCGCGACGTGGACGACACGGTGCTGGTTCGGATCGGGGCACGGCAGGCGTTGTATGAAGACCGGCTGCACCGTTTTCTGCTGGGGACCACTCCGGAAATCGTGGCCGCCCATGGGGTCCTTGCGAACAGTCTGGCCATGAAGCAGTTGGAGGCGACTCTTCACATCCTTACGAGCGGGGCGAAATCAAACCCGGTATTTCCACCGGTCACGTCGGAGTTCTGGTATGTGGCCGCCTCGCAGGTGATCAATGGTTTGAAACAGATCGAGGACCAGTCCTTTAATGGGATCCGGCGGGAGGCGTCCGCCGAAGGCATCCGGTTGAATCATGAAAGCCTTCTGCGGACCGGGCTGCTGGTCGTTTTTTCGATTGTCATTCTTGCCGTCGGCCTTTCCACCATCATTGGTCTGTTGTAGGCCCTGGGCCGGCTGCTGGTGGGTGTGGCCTCCCTCATGGAAACGTCCGACTTCAGCCGGCGCCTGCCGATGGTCCGATGGGAGGAGATCAATACGCTTTCACGGGCCTTCAACGATGTTCTTGCCGTTGCGGACCGGTTGATCCGAGAGAAGGATTATATGGCAACAACCGATTCCCTGACGGGAATCCGCAATCGTCTGAAATTCATCCAGGTCATGGAAGGTGAAATTCTGCGTCATCATCGTCACGGGGCGCCGTTGTCACTCGTCATGTTCGACATCGACCATTTCAAACGGATCAATGATACCTTCGGCCATGACGCGGGCGATATCGTTCTGAAGCGGGTGGCGGCCACGATTTCTGAACGAGTGCGGGTCACGGACACATTCGCCCGCTGGGGGGGCGAGGAGTTCATTCTGCTTTTGCCGGGAACAGACGGAAGGGCAGCCGGTCAATTGGTGGAACAGTTGCGCGCATCGATTGCCGCCATCGATTTCGGCCCGGTGGGACAGGTGACGGCCAGCTTTGGGACCACCGGGTTCCAGGATAGCGATGACGTGACCACCTTTTGCCACCGGGTTGATCAGGCCCTTTACAGTGCCAAGCATGGGGGACGTAACCAAGTCTGCGCCCAACCCCATTGAAATACGGAGCACTCGCGGTCAAAAGGCAATATCGGGCGGCCAGCCCAGCCTTTCCCTCCTGCACCCACTGCCGCATGTCGTGGAAGGTGACATAGGGAAAAGGCAGCGGCGTATTCTCCTTGATGGCCCGGAGAAAGGGAGTCATCTGGTCAAGACAGCGAGTCGCGGTATGCTGCCAGGTTCCATGACGCTCAGCCATGGCCCGACGCATGCCTTCCGCTCCTTTGACACACGCTTCCCGGTGGGGGGCCGTCTCCGGCCATGGTATAGGTTTGATGATAAAGCCACTCGGCCCGGGCCGATGCCGGCAGCAGGGCCGGAAGAACGGAAGAAAGAAAGAACAAGCGCCAAAGTTTCATTTTGCCCGTTGTCCATCGTTGAGAATGTCAAGGAGTGCATCCCAGGGAGAGATTCCTCTGCCATATTTTACAATAATTGCGCATAAACTATTCAGAAAAGGCGCATGATGGCGTGCAGGGCCGGCGAAAAAAGGCTACGCGTATGCGAAGTGCAGGAGGGAGTGCAAACCGTGAGCAGTCGGTTCAAGACGTTGGAAGGCGGCTGCATTTCCGGCTTGCGTTCGGCGTGAGAAACACGCGATAAAGCCAGATTGTAAGGGACCTTGCTGTATCGTGGGGACGCGTGCTGGGAGCAGCTCTTTATCTGGCAGGAGTCGTGGCGGCGCTTGACTGGCCGGACATTGATCAATCGTTGCGGGGATTTCTGCCGCACCGA
>WOUV01000052.1 GCA_009773045.1 Rhodospirillaceae bacterium
TTTGGGGTGAGGAAACCGCCCGCACTGAGTTCGAACAGCAGCACATCGGGCGGCATCAGGACAATTTTCGGCTTTTGCGCATCATAACAGGGCAGATTCGGGGAACGGACAAAAAAACGATCCGCCGTGCAGCCCGTCACGGCCCCGTCACGGCCAGCACCGCGGCCAGCGTTATCGTGACAACCCAAAGCGATACATTCTTGCTCCCCAAGACAGTCACGTTTCCCCCCATGGGCGCGCCCGCGGATCGACGACTCCTCGTCAGCACACCCCCCCATGCGCAGAATCCCCCCGCGCATAAACGGAACGTGAGCGCCTCTGCACTCCCCCGCGCATACACAAAGCCCCCTTTCCGGGGGGCCTGCCCTTCAGCGCCCGCGTTCAGGCATTTTCTTGGAAAACCCTGTCAACTGCAAGAATTACAAGGCTTCGCCGTCCGTTTCGCCGGTACGGATGCGCACGGTCTTTTCGATATCGAAAACGAAAATCTTACCGTCACCGATTTTGCCGGTTTTGGCCGACTGTTGGATGGCTTCCAACACCCGGCTCACCAGATCATCGTTGACCGCCACTTCGAGCTTTACCTTGGGCAAGAAATTGACCACATATTCGGCACCACGGTAGATTTCGGTCTGACCCTTCTGGCGCCCGAAACCTTTCACTTCACTGACGGTGAGTCCCTGAATGCCAAGAGGCGTCAGGGCTTCACGCACTTCGTCGAGCTTGAACGGCTTGATGATGGCCACGATGAGTTTCATGGATGTTTCTCCAGCGGTGGGTCGCGCCACCGGCATCGTCATGCCGGGCGTAGGATGAATCCTTGCACTCAAGAATCATGCCGATTAGAGCTTCTTTGATATTCACATTTGTTTTCAATATGTTATTGATCGTCATTAATCATGACCATGAATATGATTCATTGCTTTGGTCAAGGTTTTCTGCCAAAAAGGAGGGCATTGTGCCCATCCTGCCGGCAATACGAAATTTTTTGCTTTGCGGCGCCGCCCCATTGCGGCTAGCCTTGCGTGACCAGCAGGTGCCTGCCAAGGCAGGAGAATCGGGAACGCGGTGCAAATCCGCGACGCGCCCGGCGCTGTGAAGGGGGAGGCGTGACGCCACAAGGCCACTGGTCCGTCGGACCGGGAAGGCGGCGTGTTGTGAGGATCCCAAGTCAGAAGACCGGCCTGTGGGGATGGGGAATCGTCATGGAGAGGCGATTCTTGTGGTTTTTCATAAAGGGACATCAATGGAAAGCCATGCCTTTGCGCCCGCGTTTACGGCAGGTGACCGTGAGGCCGTTTATCGCACGATTCTCAACCGCCGTGACGTGCGCAGCCAGTTCCTGCCAGATCCTGTTCCGTTCGAGGTTTTGAGCCGGTTATTGGTCGCGGCACATCATGCGCCGTCGGTTGGATTCATGCAGCCGTGGAGTTTTATCGTCATTACCGACCAGACAGTGCGGCACCGCATCAAGGAAGCCTTCCGTGTCGCCAACGCCGAAGCCGTGGCCATGTTCCCGGAGGGCGAACGGCGGAACCTGTACCAAAACCTGAAGCTCGAGGGCATCCTTGAAGCGCCGCTTGGTCTGTGCATCACGTGCGATCGCGAACGGGCCGGGCCGGTCGTGGTCGGCCGGACCCATATTCCCATCATGGATCTCTACAGCACCGTTTGTGCCGTACAGAACCTGTGGCTGGCGGCCCGGGCCGAGGGAATCGGCGTTGGCTGGGTCAGCATCCTGCACGAGCAGGCTTTGAAAGACATCCTGGGCATTCCCAACAGAGTGGTGCCCGTTGCCTACCTGTGCGTCGGGTATGTGAACGCCTTCTGCACGGCGCCCGAGTTGGAAACCGTCGGCTGGCGCCAGCGCCTGCCGCTCGATCAGCTGGTCTGTTTTGACCATTGGGACCGGACCGAGGCCCCCGAAGCCCCGGAGCTGCGGCGGGCGCTGCGTCGGACCATGGCGGAAATGACCACGATGATTCCCATGCAGCCGGATCAGTTGTAGAACCAGAACGTTGGGAGAGGGAGGACGTGCCCTCTCCCACACTCCCACGGTCTTGGGAGCGGTCCGATTCGGAAAAGGAACCGCGGGAAAAAGACGTGAACGGTCGGAAGCAGAGTGACCGCAAGGCCACAGCAAGGAGTGATTCTGCTGAACCAACGGCCTTGTCGCAAACTGGGGCTTGCGGACGAGCCGCCGTTTCAGGCTATTTTGAAAGGGAAAGTGCCAACTGTGCTATGCGTGTGCGGACACACCAGGATGGAAGCAAAAAGAATGGAAATGAAATTGATCGAACGCATCCGTGAACGGGCCTACCAGCTCTGGGAAGCGGAGGGGTGCGAGCACGGTCGTGACATGGAGTACTGGTTCAGGGCCGAAGCCCAGATTGCCGGTGAGCAGGCGGACGAACAAGCGCCAGCACAGCCTCCTCAGGCCATATCCGCAACCGAAACCATTGCCGAAGCCAAACCCAAAAGCCGCGGCAAGACAGAAACCAGAATGGAAACCGACACGGCGGCGGCAATAATGGCCGCAACGCGCAAAAGATCCAAAAAGGTCTGAGGGCGATGCGCTGTTGTCGGCAAAAACCTGCATGGTTCCGCCATGGCAGGAAGGAGGGGCTATTATGAAGACAGGGGAAAAACCAAGCGCGTTTCACGTCCCTGATCCGTGACGGGGCCGGACGCAAGAAGACCGGGGATAACCGGAGTGAGGCTCGAAAAAGCTGGTAGTGTGGCGGCGGTATAAAGTAGAAACACTTCCCGGTGGAGTGTAGGGGCGTGTTCGTCGTTTTTGGGCCTTCTAAGGTGCCCAACCGTCCGACACCCTGACCGCAAGACATGAGGATGGCATCGATCATGACGTATCAAGCAATCGACGGAGCGGTTCTGAGTGTTGTCAATTCAGACCATGCGGACCCGTTTTCTATCCTTGGCATCCATTCCGCCGGACCCGACGGAGGAGTGGCCATTCGGACTTTCCTGCCGCATGCCCTGCGGGTTGATGTCATCGATCCGCAAGGCGCAGTGCTCGCCCCTATGGAGCGAATCCATCAGCACGGGTTTTTCATCGCCACGTTCCCCAAGGCCACGGATCGTTTCCCGTATCGGTTCCGTTTGCATTTCTGGGGCGGCGGCACGGCCGAAATGGAGGACGCGTATCGATTCCCTTCCGCCCTTGGCGAAATGGACCAGTATCTGCTGGCGGAGGGAACCCACCTGCGCAGCTATGAAAAGCTGGGTGCCCATCCGATCGTCCTGGAGGGCGTCGAAGGTGTGGCGTTCGCTGTATGGGCGCCCAATGCCCAACGTGTCAGCGTGATCGGCGACTTCAATGAATGGGATGGCAGGCGCCATCCCATGCGTGTGCACCATTCCTGCGGTGTGTGGGATATTTTTGTGCCCCACATCGGTGTCGGCGCTCATTACAAGTTCGAAATCCGCGGTCCCCACGGCAACCTGATGCCGGCCAAGGCCGATCCCTATGCCTCGTGGTGCGAGATGCCGCCGCACACGGCCTCGCGGGTTTACGACCTGACCCGATTCCAGTGGACCGATGGCGCCTGGATGAACAACCGTTTCAACACCAGCACCCGCGACAAGCCGATTTCCATTTATGAAGTGCATCTTCTGTCGTGGCGCCGCAACCCCGAACAGGGGTTCCGTTCCCTGAGCTATCGGGAACTGGCCGAGGAACTGGTGGGGTACATCAAGGACCTGGGGTACACGCATATTGAACTCATGCCGGTCAACGAACATCCCTTCGTGGGGTCGTGGGGGTATCAGCCCATTGCCCTGTTCGCGCCGACCAGCCGTTTGGGCGAACCCGATGATTTCCGCTATTTCGTCGACAAATGCCACGAGGCCGGCATTGGCGTCATCCTGGATTGGGTGCCCGGTCATTTCCCGGAAGACGCTCACGGCCTGGGTTTTTTCGACGGCACCCATTTGTATGAACACATGGACCCCCGCCAGGGCCGGCACAGCGACTGGGGAACCCTGATCTATAACTATAGCCGCGGCGAGGTGCAGAACTTCCTCCTCTCCAACGCCCTGTTCTGGCTGGAACAGTACCATATCGATGGGTTGCGCGTGGATGCCGTGGCCTCGATGATTTATCTCGACTACAGCCGCAATCCGGACGAGTGGGTGCCCAACGAATTCGGCGGCAAGGAAAACCTTGCGGCGATCTCCTTTCTGAAGCGCGTCAACGAAATGGTGTACGCGCAGCATTCCGGGGCTTTTACCTGCGCCGAGGAATCGACCGCTTGGCCCATGGTGTCCCGCCCGACGTATCTCGGGGGACTTGGCTTCGGCTATAAATGGAACATGGGGTGGATGCATGATACCTTGCGGTACATCTCGAAAGATTCGATTCATCGGCGTTTCCATCACGATGATCTGACTTTTGGTCTACTCTATGCCTTCCATGAAAATTTCATCCTCGCCATTTCCCATGATGAGGTCGTCCACGGCAAGGGATCGCTGATCAGCAAGATGCCCGGGGATGAGTGGCAGAAATTCGCGAACCTCAGGCTTTATCTCACCTTCATGTACACCCAGCCGGGCAAGAAACTCTTGTTCATGGGGTCTGAATTTGGTCAGACCTCGGAATGGAACCATGATGACAGCCTGGGCTGGCATCTTTTGCAGTATCCCATTCACGACGGCGCCCGGAGCTGCATGCGGGATCTGAACGCCCTGTATCGCAAAACTCCCTGTTTGTACGAGCGGGACAACGAAGGGGAAGGGTTCCAGTGGATCGACTGTCACGATCATGACCAGAGCATCTTGTCCTATGTGCGGCGGGGAGTGGACCCGAATGACTTTGTGGTGGTGGTCTGCAATTTCACACCTATTGCACGGAAAGATTATCGCATCGGTGTGCCGAGTGAAGCATTGTATAACGAGATCTTCAACTCGGATGCCGCCATTTATGGGGGCAGCAACGTCGGCAATGCCGGAGCGGTGCTGGCCAACCCCGTGCCGATGCATGACCAGCCCTATTCGCTGTCCCTGATTCTGCCTCCCCTGGGGGCCGTCATTTTCAAACTGGCTGCGGGCTGAGAGGGGCGGCATGGCCACAGGTTCCGGTTGGGCGATCTGGCCCGGGTCCCCCCATCCTTTGGGGGCGACCTGGGACGGGCACGGTGTCAATTTCGCCCTGTTTTCAGCTCATGCCGAACGGGTTGAAGTGTGTCTGTTCGACGCAAGCGGACGTCATGAGCAGATGCGCATTCCGCTGCCGGCGTATACCGATCAGGTCTGGCACGGCTATCTGCCGGACTGTCGCCCGGGGCATCTGTACGGCTATCGGGTCTATGGCCCTTACGAGCCGGAAAAAGGGCATCGTTTCAACGGGAACAAGCTTTTGCTCGACCCCTATGCCCGCGCCATTGCCGGACGGATTCACTGGCATGATGCTCTGTTCGGCTACCGGCGGGACAGCGCGCGGGAGGATCTGTCGTTCGATCGCCGGGACAGCGCCCGCTTCATGGTCAAAGGCGTCGTGACGGGTGCAACGTTCCCCGGGCCAGAGGACCACCACCCGCGCACGCCCTGGAGTCGAACCATCATTTATGAGGCGCACGTGGCGGGCCTGTCGCGGTGCCATCCGCAGGTGCCCGAAAACCAGCGCGGGCTTTATTCTGGTCTCGTGTCCGAACCGATTCTGCGTCATCTGCAAACCCTTGGCATCACCGCCGTCGAGCTTTTGCCGGTCTTTCCGTTCCTGGACGAACAGCACCTGGTGCAAAAAGGGTTAACCAACTACTGGGGATACAATCCTTACGCCTTCTTCACCCCCCATCCTGGCTATCTGGGGGATCATGAGTATGATGCATTCAAGGTCATGGTCCGCCGTTTCCACGATGCCGGGATCGAAGTCATTCTAGATGTGGTTTTCAACCATACGGCGGAAGGCAACCACATGGGGCCTACCACCTCCCTGAAAGGCATTGATAATCTCAGCTATTATCTGACTGTTTCCGGCAATACCCGCTATTATATGGATCATACCGGATGCGGTAACACCTTGAACGTGCCACACCCGCGCGTTATGCAGATGGTGATGGATTCTTTGCGTTATTGGGTGACCGAAATGGGAGTTGACGGCTTTCGTTTCGATCTTGCCCTGTCGCTGGCCCGGTTGCCGGATGGGTATCATCCCGATTGCCCTTTCCTGGCCGCGGTGCGTCAGGACCCGGTGCTCTCCCAGGCCAAACTGATTGCCGAACCCTGGGATCTGGGCTGGGGAGGCTATCAGGTTGGAGGGTTCCCCGCCGGCTGGACGGAATGGAACGACCGTTTCCGCAACACGGTACGCCGATTCTGGCGGGGCGATGACAGCTTTGTCAGCGCCATGGCCACCTGCGTGACCGGATCGTCGGATCTGTTCGGACACAGCGGCCGCCGGCCTCAGGCGAGTCTCAATTTCATCACCGCCCATGATGGATTCACCCTGCACGATCTCGTCAGTTACAATGCCAAGCACAACGAGAGCAACGGGGAGGACAACCACGATGGCACGAATGACAATTTGAGCTGGAATTGCGGGACAGAGGGGGAAACCGCCAACCCGCGCCTCAATGCCCTGCGCCAGCGCCAGAAAAAGAACATACTGGCGACTCTTTTATTGTCCCAAGGGGTTCCCATGCTGGTGGCCGGCGATGAAATGGGCCGCACCCAGCGGGGCAATAACAACGCTTATTGCCAGGACAACACCATCAGCTGGATGGATTGGTCTTTGAAGCGGGCCGAGGACCGCGAACTCCTGGAGTTCACGCGCCTTCTCGTGGCCTTGCGCCGGGCGCACCCCGTGTTCCAGCGCACGACCTTTTTCACGGGAGCGATGGTGCCGTATCTGGGTCTCAAGGACATCTCCTGGATGAGCGCAGGCGGTGGCGAGATGCTGGAGGAGGAATGGCAGACGCCTTTCATCCGCTGCTTCGGCTTTCACCTTGGCGGTGCGACGGACGAGGTGGGTCCCGACGGTGCGCCGGTGGTCGATGATCGTTTCCTTGTGCTGCTGAATGCCCATGATGGCCCTGTGGCATTCCGTCTTCCCTCTGGCGCCTATGGCCAGCGGTGGCGGCGTCTGTTCGACACGGCCCGCCCCAATGCCACGGAGGAAATTTTCGCCCTCTCCAGTGTCTATCCCCTGGAGCCGCGTTCATTCGTTCTGTTGAACTGCTGCGAACGCCGCAGAAACCTCGAACCGCCTCGCCTGCACCGTGTCTCCGACAGGACGGTCCTGTCCCATCCCGGCCCGGGGAACAGACGCAAACTCTGGCTCAAGACCAGAACGCAAAAGCCCAAAAGGAAGCGATCATGGACAAAAACAAAACCTTGAACCGGCTGGCCGAGCTGGTGGGTATCGAGCCGGTCTATTGGGACATCTTCGGCCATTGTAACGAAACGAGTGAAGAGACCCAGCGGTTGATGATGGCCGCCATGGACTTGTCGGTGGAGACCCAAGACGCCGCCGCCCGGTACGTGCAGATCTTCGAGGAACAGATGTGGCGGCGCTGGGTGCAGCCGATCACCGTCGTCCGACGCGGACGGCCTTTGGGAGTGCCGCTCAGCCTGCCCGCCGAGGTCACCTTGCGGCCCGTCCGCTGGAGTCTGGCCGCCGAGGATGGTTCTGTCCTCAGTGGCCGGCACCTGCCCGGCACCCTGCCCGAGAGCGGGACCCGGACCATCGATGGCACAACGATCGTGCGCCTGTCCATGGTGCTGCCCGAGACCGTTCCTGATGGCTATCACACTCTGACTTTGGAGGAAGGCACGACATCGGTCATCGGCACGGTGGTGGTGGCCCCGGTCACCTCCTATCTGCCGTCCTGGTTGCTTGCCCATGAACGACGCTGGGGGGTGGCCTGCCACCTGTATGCCTTGCGTTCGGCCGGCGACTGGGGCATCGGCGATTTTTCCACCCTTGCCACGCTGTCGGAAGCACTGGCGGGAACCGGCACGGCCTGCATCGGGGTCAATCCCCTCCACGCCCTGTTCCCCCACAATCCGCGGCATTGCAGCCCCTATTCTCCTTCGAGCCGGTTGTTCCTGAATCCGCTTTACATCGATGTGACCGCCGTGCCGGAACTCGCCGGGTGCGAGCGGGCACGAAAACGCGTTGAAAAAACCAAATTCCAGAAACAGTTGGAACGGGCCAGGACCGCGGCTTTCGTGGATTACCCGGCGGTGGCCGAACTGAAGGACGAGGTGCTGGAAATCCTGCATGCCTGTTTTGAGTCCAAGCATCCCGCGGAGCACAAGGCCGATGCGCGCCGCGAGGCTTTCGAGCGTTTTTGCGCCGAAGGGGGGGAGGCTCTCTACCGGTTCGCCCTGTACCAGGCCCTTGTCGATGCCAACGACGGCAAAACCTGGCGCGACTGGCCGGTTGCCTTCCAAACCCCCGACAGCCCCGAGGTGCGGGCCTTCGCTCAGGAAAAAGCCCATGCCAACCGCATCGCCTATCACCTTTATCTTCAATGGGAGGCCGACCGCCAGCTCGAGGCCGCGGCGCGCCGGTGTGCCGACACGGGCCTTGCGGTTGGCCTTTACCGGGATCTGGCCGTGGGTGTCGATCCCGCCGGGGCCGATGTCTGGAGCCACCGGGAAACCTTTGCCGCGGCCCATGTCGGGGCGCCGCCCGACCAGTTCAACGCCAAGGGACAGGATTGGGGGTCGCCGCCGTTCAATCCGCTGCGGCTGAAGGAGAGCGGTTACGCCGATTTCATCGCCGTCCTGCGCGCCAACATGCGCCATGCCGGCGCCCTGCGCATCGACCATGTGATGGCGCTGATGCATCTGTTCTGGATTCCTCCGGGCGGCGATCCTTCGACGGGCGCCTACATGGGGTATCCGTTCGATGATCTGTTGGGGATCGTTGCCCTTGAAAGCCACCGCCACGGGTGTATGGTGATCGGGGAGGATCTCGGCACCGTGCCCCCCGCGTTCCGGGACCGCATGACGGCCGAAGGCATTCTGTCGTACCGGGTCTTGATGTTCGAACGCTGGCCGGAGGAGAACCTGTTCAAGCGGCCGGGCGCCTACCCTCCGCTCGCGCTCGCCACCGCCTCTACCCATGATCTGCCGACGGTGGCCGGCCATTGGCAGGGAAGCGATGTCACTTTGAAGCAACGTCTTGATCTGGTCTCGGCCGATCAACCGGCGGAGGCGCTGGAGGAAAGCCGTGACGCCGACCGCTGGTTCTTGCGTGCAGCCCTGATCGATCAGGGACTGGTGGGAGAGGATTTCCCCATCGATGCTGCCTTGAATCAGGAACAGCTTGAAACCCTTGTGCTGGCGGTACACCGGTATCTCGCGAAATCCACGAGCCACTTCATGCTCGTCAACCTAGATGATCTTCTGCTGGAAACCACCCAGCTCAACCTGCCCGGAACGGTGGATGAATACCCGAACTGGCGGCGCAAATTGGCACAAGGGGTTGATGCCCTGGGGAAAAACGCCTATCTGCGGACCAGTGCGGCGGCCATCGATGCCGACCGCCAAGCCCCCCCCACTCCCGTGTGACCCAGGGGAGTGGCCGGGTGAAGGAGTCGGGGAAAGGAGCAATAAACATGCGGACGCAGCGCATTGTGGGTATCGTCATCGGGATTCTGGTTCTTGCCGGGTGTCAGGGATCGTCCTCCGTCCGGCCACTGCCCGAGATCCGCTTCCATCATCTGGCGCCCATCAGGCTTGATGTCGGCACGATCGAGGTGGTCTCCCAGTATGAACCGCCGTTCAAGGCCCCCCATGTCGAGCACATTCTGCCGATTTCTCCTGAACGTGCGGCAAGCCAATGGGCGCGCGATCGTTTGCAGGCACAGGGGGTTTCGGCATGGCGAGCCGTTTTCATCGTGCGTCAAGCCCCCGTGGTTGAAAAACGACTGCCCATCGATACGGGTTTCACGGGATATTTCAAGAAACAACAGTCGGAGCAGTACGAATCCCGTATCGATGTCGTTCTGGAAATCCGTGACGACAACGGTCGTTTGGTGGGCGAGGCGGTCGCCGCCGCCAACCGCGGCCGTACCATGCCAGAGGGCCTGACTCCGAATGAACGCGACCGACTTTGGCACGAAATGGTCGAAGCCTTGATCACGGACATGAACACTGTTCTTGAGAATACGATCCGTCAGCACTTGGCCCGTTATCTGATCATGGCGCCTTGATCTCTTCAAAGGGCGCGGGGCGCTTGTTTCGCGAAACAGAACAAGGGGGAGAGAGTCCATGAAAAAATTCGCGGTGGTCTTGTCTGGCTGCGGCGTGTTCGATGGCGCCGAGATTCACGAAGCGGTCCTGACTCTGCTGGCCATCGACCGCCAGGGAGGAAGCTCCCAATGCTTTGCCCCCGACATGCCTCAGGCCCATGTCATCAATCACCTGACCGGTCAGGAAATGCCGGAAACCCGTAATGTTCTTGTCGAGTCGGCCCGCATTGCCCGCGGCGCCATCAAAAACCTGCGTGACTACAAGGCGGCGGAGTATGACGGCCTGATCTTTCCGGGAGGATTTGGCGCGGCGAAAAACCTCTCTTCCGTCGCTTTCGACGGCGCGGCGTGCAAGGTCACTGTCGAGGTCGAGCGGGCCATCCGCGAAACCCGGGCCGCGGACAAACCCATCGGCGCCCTGTGCATCTCCCCGACCCTTCACCAGAACAAGGGTCATGGCGAGGTGTGCATCGACGCCACGGCCAAGGTGGTGACGACGCCCTGCTACATGCTGGACTCCACCATCGGCCAAATCGCCACCGGGGCCGAAAATGTCGTTGCGGCCATGATGCGGCTTTGAGGTGTAGAAGAGGGACAATGCCTAAGTCCGATCTCTATGAACGGGATTTCTATGGCTGGACCAGGCAGCAGGCGGCGTTGTTGCGGGCGGGAAGCCTTGTCAGTGCCGACATCGAGAACATCGCCGAGGAAATCGAAAGCATGGGCCGCTCCGAACGGCGTGAATTGGTCAACCGTCTGGTGGTCCTGATCCTGCATTTGTTGAAATGGCGTTTTCAGCCTGGATTACGTGGCAATGGTTGGCGTCTCAGCATCGAGGAACAACGCTGTCGGCTGGCCGATCATATGGGCGATAACCCAAGCCTGAAATTCCAACTGGACAGGGCCATCGCGGAGGCCCATCGCTTGGCCTGCATCGGGGCGGAGCGTGAGACCGGACTGCCGCGTATAACTTTTCCGCCACTGTGTGCCTGGTCCTTCGACCAGATGATGGACGCCACCTTCTGGCCAGACGAAAAAGGAATCGAGGGAGGCTAAGCCTCCCCTCCTTTTTCCTTTTTTTGGCGGCGCCATGCCATGCCCACCGCAAAGCCGACCAGCAGCACGGGCACACCGGCGATATTGATCGCCTTGAGCCAGCCTTCCAGACGTTCGATATCCTGCGCCAACGCATGCTTGACCGCCCGCAGCTCCCGACGGGCGGTCAACAAATCGCGGCGGAAGTCCTCAAGCGTTTTGCGTTCCTCGGACGTCAAAAGAGCCTCCGCCGGCTTGCCCTCGCGCTGCTCCAGGGTACGCATGCGGCCCTGCACGGCCTCGATCTGCTGCAACAATTCTTGTTCCTTGGCCCGGTAGCGCATCTCGGCATCATGGCGCAAGGCGGCCACCAGCGTGAAGGGCCGGTCGGTTCGCCCCCGCCCCCGCAGGCCGATCAAGGCTTCGGCACCCGAGAGATCCTCAAGCGCATTGATCACGAACGTTCCGTTGTCGGCCAGCGGAACAACGATCTGCTGGCCGAAAAAATTCTGCCGCTGGACCCAGAAATCATCGGCCAGGACATCGGTATCGGCCACGATAATGATATTGGCCGGCTGCGGCGTGTTGGGGGAGGAGTCTTGCCGTTTGACATCCGATGGCCCTTCGGGAAAGGCCGCCGGCATCGCACCGGTCAGGCGCGCGGCAAGGACAAGGGGGTGGTTCTCGGAACGAAACCCGCGGGCGAAGCCCACCACATCCGGCAGGGAAGAGGCGAATTGGCCGGCGGCAAGCCGCATCGACCGCGGGCTGGTGGTGATCAACGGCTGGAAGGTTGTCGTTCCACCCGTGACGGGTTCCAGAATGCCGGCCGTTGCCATGGTGATCCGCTCAAGGCCGCCGACCACGGCATCGCCCGCATCAAGGGTCTCCTGCCCCAGGGTGAGCCAAGCCACATAGTCGGCGATCACCGCCCGTGCTCCCTGGCCGGCATTGACCCGCCGTGCCGCATCGGCGTTGGCGGCCACCGTGTCGGGATTGAAGGCAACGCCCCAGGCTCGCAAAAGTCGGTCGAAGGCGCCGAAGGTCGCCTTTTCACCTTCGCGGCGGCCGCTTTCGGCCACCGGATCGACGAAGACCAGCACCCGCCCTCCGTCGCGGACGAACCGGTCGATGGCCTGAAGGGTTTTTTCCGGCAGTCCCTTTGGTTGCACCAGCATCAGAACGTCCACGTCACGGGGCAGCACATCGAGTGTCGCGGGCAGGGAGCGGATCTCGAACAGTTCGCGAATCTGCTCCATCACCAGCCATGGGCGGGCACCCCGCTGCCAGGCCATGGCCATCTCAAGGCCGCTTTGACCGCTCAGGCCGTCAATGGGCAGGGTGGACAGAAGGCCGATGGTCTTGCGCTTCGTTAGGGCAAGGCTGTGGAGCATCCGGGTCAGGTCGTATTCCAGAAAAGTCTCGCGTTCCAGGGCGAAAAAGGGCACGACTTCCTTGGCATCGACGCTGTTGGTGGCGGCAAGGCCGAAATAGCCCACATCCCCGCCGGTCGTGATCGGCACGCCTTGCAGCCCAAAGGCCACCGCCCGGTCCTCGGCCTCCGAGAACGGTTCGGGATCGATCAGTTCCACCTTCAGCCCGCCGTGCGCGAGATCGGCATACTGGAGCAACAGGCCCTTGACGCGGTTATGGAACATGGCGTGCGGCGGACTGGCCTCGCCCAGCCGGCGGGAGAAGTAAAGCCGCACGGTGACAGGCTCGTCGATGGCCACCAGCACCCGCCGCGTGCCCTCGGAAAGGGTGAACAGACCTTCTTCGGTCAAATCGAGTCGCAAGGGTTTTAGCACGGATACGGCCGCGAGGTTCACCGCAAAAAGCGCCACCACCCCCAGCGCCAGGCCCACCAAAGCCAGCCGGCGCCCGGACAGGGCCTGGAGAAAGGCAGAAGGGGAGAGCATGGGCATGGGGGTCAGCCTCCCTTGCGCAGATCAAGTGTGACAACGGTTGCGAACAGTCCGAAAACCATTACCGACGTGAAAAACACCATGTCGGCCAGTTCCAGAACCCCGCGGCTCACCGACTGGAAATGGGCGAGAAACGACAGGGCGGCGATGGCATCCACCAGCCGTTCCGGCGCCCAGGCGCGGAAAACCTCCAGCACGATGTCAAGGCCGCTCATCACCAGCAGGAAGCACACCCCCGCCCCCCCCACGAAGGCGATGACCTGGTTGCGGGTCACCGCCGAAAGGCAGGAGCCGATGGCCAGAAACGCCCCCGCCATCAGGAAACTCCCCACATAGCCCGCGACCACCACGCCGTTGTCGGGGTCCCCCAGCACGTTGACGGTGATCCACAAAGGAAACGTCAGGGCCAGGGCAAGACCGGTGAACGCCCACGCGGCTAGGAATTTGCCAACGACGCTTTGGAGGGTGGACAGGGGCAAGGTCATCAGCATTTCGATCGTCCCGGACTTGATTTCCTCTGCCCACAGGCGCATCGCGACGGCCGGAACCAGCAACAGGTAAAGCCAGGGATGATACGTGAAAAACCGGTCCAGGGTGGCCTGGTCGTTTTCGAACAGCCCCCCGGCGTAAAAGGCCAGGGCGCTTGAAAGGGCGGTGAAAATGACGATGAACACGAGCGCGAGCGGGGTTGCGAAATACCCCTTGAATTCGCGTTTTCCGCGCGCGCTCCACCATGACATTCGATAGGCCATGGGGGCGCAGGGCCTCGGTCACTGCGGCGGCGATGGGGTGTCCCCCGTGCGCCAGCGCCCGCACCAGAACGGCCCCGGGGGTGTCCGGGTCTTCACGCCGTTCCACCCCGGCGACACAGGAAAGCGCGCGCAGGGTTTGTTCCACCGCATCGGCCTGTGCCGGGGCCACGCTGATCGTTACGGCATTGTGGGTGGGGATGCGTGTCAGCAGCTCCTCGGCGGTGCCATCGGCCACGAGGCGCCCCCGGGCGATGATGACGGCCCGGCGGCAGACCGCCTCCACCTCTTCGAGAATATGGGTGGAAACGATGATGGCCTTGTCCGCCGCCATGTCGCGGATCAGGCCGCGCACGTGATGTTTCTGGTTGGGATCAAGGCCGTCGGTCGGCTCGTCGAGAATCAGTACGTCCGGGTCGTGCAACAGGGCCTGGGCCAGACCCACCCGTCGTTTGAAGCCCTTGGACAGGGTGTCGATGGGCTGGGTGAGGACATCCCGCAAGGCCACCCGCTCCACCACCGCGGCGATTCGCCGCGCCTTTTCCGCCCCCGCATAGCCACGCACCTCGGCGATGAAGGACAGGAACCCCTGGGGCGTCATGTCGCCATAGGCCGGCGCTCCTTCGGGCAGGTAGCCGAGTCGGGCCTTGGCCGCGAGTGGTTGGGTGATGATGTCAAATCCGCAGACCCGGGCCGTGCCGGCGGTGGGGGTGAGAAAGCCCGTCACCATTTTCATGGTGGTGGATTTGCCGGCCCCGTTGGGACCAAGGAAGGCCAGAACCTCTCCCCGCTCCACCGTCAGGCTGATGCCATCGGCGGCCACCAGCGTGCCGAATTTCCTGCTCACTCTGTCAAGGACGATCATTGCCGGCATTGCCCCCCCCTCGTTCCATTTCTATCTAACACCTTTACCCTTGTCGTCAATACAATGATGCTCGATAAACGGGGCTGTCGTGCGCATGGCATGGCAGGAAAGTGTTCCGGGGAGGATGAAACATGAAGAAAATCACGGTGGCGAACCCGCTCGTTGAACTGAACGGGGACGAGATGGCCCGGGTTCTGTGGAAAATGATCCGCGAGCGGTTGATTCTGCCCTGGCTCGAAATCAATCTGTGTTCCTTCGATCTTGGGATCGAGAATCGCGACCGCACCGAGGATCTGGTGACCCTGGAGGCGGCTCAGGCCATCAAACGCTTTGGGGTTGGCGTCAAGTGCGCCACCATCACCCCCGATGAAGCGCGGGTCCGGGAGTTCGGTCTGCAAAAGATGTGGAAGTCCCCCAACGGAACCATCCGCAACATTCTCGATGGCACCGTGTTCCGCGAGCCGATCCTCTGCGCCAATGTGCCTCGCCTGGTGCCCGGCTGGACGAAGCCCATCGTCATCGCGCGTCATGCCTTCGGCGATCAATACCGCGCCGCCGACTTCCGCGTTCCGGAGGCCGGTCGTCTGGTTCTGGTGTTCGCCCCCAGAAACGGGGGGGATCCCGTCATCCACGATGTGTTCGATTTCCCCGGCGGGGGGGTGGCCCTTGGCATGTACAACCTGGATGAATCGATTCGCGGTTTTGCCAGCGCCTGTTTCAACTATGGCCTGGAACGGGGGTATCCCGTTTATCTTTCCACCAAGAACACCATTCTCAAGGCCTATGACGGGCGTTTCAAGGATCTGTTCCAGGAGGTGTTCGAGGCCGAATTCGCCGCCTCCTATGCCCGGCGCGGCCTTGCCTATGAACATCGTCTGATCGACGACATGGTGGCTTCCGCCCTCAAATGGCCGGGCGGTTTTGTTTGGGCCTGCAAGAATTACGACGGCGATGTTCAGTCCGACGCCGTGGCGCAAGGGTTCGGCTCCCTGGGGCTGATGACCTCGGTGTTGATGAGTCCCGATGGCCGGACGGTCGAGGCGGAGGCCGCCCATGGGACCATTACCCGTCACTATCGCGCGCATCAGGCGGGGGGGGAAACGTCGAGCAATCCCCTGGCCTCCATTTTTGCCTGGACTCGTGGCCTCAAATTCCGTGGTCAGTTCGACCAGACCCCCGATGTGATCCATTTTGCCGAAACGGTGGAAAAAGTGTGTGTCGCCACGGTGGAATCCGGCCACATGACGAAAGATCTGGCCCTGTTGATCGGCCCCGACCAGCCCTGGCTGACCACCAATCAGTTTTTTGACAGGCTGGAAGAAAATCTGAAAGCGGCCCTACCCTGAAACGGAACGGGGGGGTCCCGACGTTCCGTTTCTCACGGACGTGAATCGAGTCTAGCGCACGACCTTGCGCAGGCGGGCGATTTCGTCGTCCTGGTTGCGTATGATGGTGGTGAATTTGCGGATCAGATGGCGGGTCAGGGGGTCCATGTTGGCGAGTTTCTTTTTGAAACTGTCCCGTGTCACGATGATCAAAGTCGTCGGCTCCACCGCCCGGACCGATGCCGTGCGGTTGCAATCGTTGATCAAGGCCATTTCGCCAACGATTTCGCCCCGTCCGATCACCGCCAGCACGGTTTCATCATCGCGAGTCGCCTTGGTGATTTCAAGCCGCCCGCTCACCACCAGATACGCATGGTCGCCCGGGTCTCCTTCATGGAACAGCCGTTCTCCCGCTTGCAGGTGCCGCCTTGGAACGTTTGACACGTTTTCAGTGTTCGTCACTTCACTGCTGGCTGGTTCGCCTTTGGTCGGTGCGCCCATGACCCCACCATATTTTTTTCTTGTGACTCAGAAGAGTGTTGTATGAAGGCTAGCCCGTCAATGCGCACGTTGCCTGTCATTCGTCCGTTCTTCCTTTGTGATTCCCGTGACGGCCTGGGTGGTGGCATACCGCGCACGCCCATTGACCTTTGACGCGAAAGAGTCCACCCTTGCCCGTGCCATGACCACTTCCTTGAAACTTCTGTCTGCCGCCGAAAAGCTCGACTGGCTTCGTTTGATTCGGAGCGAGAACGTGGGTCCTATCACGTTTTATCGTCTGCTGGAGCATTTCGGTTCGGCGGGGGCGGCCTTGAAAAACCTGCCGGATATCGCCCGCCGCGGGGGATGGGGACGGCCCATCACCGTTTGCAGCAAAGCGGCGGCCGTGCGCGAGATGGAGGCGCTGGAGCGCCTTGGCGCTTGGGTCATCGCCCGGGGCGAGCCGGACTATCCGCCGCCCCTTGCCGCCATCGAGGATGGGCCGCCCTTGCTTCTCGTCCGGGGGCATGCCCACATCCTGCAACGGCCGGCCATCGCCATTGTCGGTGCCCGCAATGCTTCGCTGAACGGCTGCAAGCTGGCACGGCAGATTGCCGCGGATTTGTCGACGGCGGAAGTGCTGGTGATTTCGGGGCTGGCCCGGGGAATCGATGCCTGCGCCCACGAGGGGGCCTTGTCCACCGGGGAAGGGGGAACGGTTGCGGTGAATGCCGGTGGGGTGGATGTGGTCTATCCCGCCGAGAATGGAGTATTGTATGAACGAATCATGGCCACAGGGGCCGTGGTGTCGGAAATGCCTCCCGGCGAAAATCCGCAGGCCCGCCATTTTCCCCGTCGTAACCGCATCGTATCGGGTTTGGCGGTGGGGGTGGTGGTGGTGGAAGCCACGGCCCGGTCCGGTTCGCTGATCACGGCGCGGCTCGCCCTGGAACAGGGGCGGGAGGTGTTCGCGGTCCCCGGCTCGCCCTTGGACCCGCGGGCCGCGGGGCCGAATCGCTTGATTCGCGACGGCGCGACTCTGGTTGAACGGGCTGATGATGTTTTGCAGGAGATGGAACGCATGCGACGCACACCTTTTGCCGTTCCCGCCGCCGATCGGTTCGTGGCCCCGCCTCCGGCCCCGCCGGAAGAAGCCGAACTTGCCGCGGCGCGGGCAATGGTTCTGGAGTCGCTGGGGCCGGCGCCAGTCGCAGTTGACGAAATCATCCGCCGATGCCAATTGTCACCCTCCATGGTGTCCCTGATCCTGCTGGAACTTGAACTGGCCGGCCGGATCGAGCGCCAGGCCGGCCACCAGGTCGCCCTGCTGGGGTGAGAAAAGGGGGCACGGTATCCATGTGCAGACAAAACGGGCGCGAGACTCATGAAGGCGGTTGTCGTTGTCGAATCACCAGCCAAGGCAAAGACCATTGGCAAATATCTAGGCGAAGGCTATTTCGTGGTGGCAAGTTATGGTCATATCCGTGACCTGCCGGCGAGGGACGGTTCGGTGCGGCCGGATGAGAACTTCGCCATGGACTGGGAGGTGGATGCCAGGGCGGAACGCCACATCCAGGATATCGCGAAGGCATTGCGCGGTGCCGAACGGCTTTATCTGGCCACCGACCCCGACCGCGAGGGGGAGGCCATCTCCTGGCATGTCCGCGAGGAACTGGCCCGCCGGGCGATGCTGGGCGACATCGATGTCAAGCGGATCACCTTTCACGAAATCACCCGCGATGCCATCCAGAACGCCTTGCTTCAGGCGCGCGGCCTGAACGACGAGATGGTGGAGGCCTATCTTGCCCGCCGTGCCCTGGATTATCTCGTGGGGTTCACCCTCTCGCCGGTTTTGTGGCGCAAGCTGCCGGGCAGCCGTTCCGCCGGGCGGGTGCAGTCGGTGGCGTTGCGCCTCGTTTGCGAGCGCGAGGCCGAAATCGAACGTTTTGTCCCGCGCGAATACTGGACGGTGGATGCTGATGTGCTGACGGCGGCCGGCGCTCCGTTCACCGCCCGCTTGACGCACCTGAGCGGCGAGAAACTTGATAAATTTTCGTTGAGCACCGAAAGCGCCGCCCGGGCCGCCCAGGCGCGAATCGAAAGCGCCACCCTGGCCGTCGGCACGGTGGAGCGGAAAAAGACCAAGCGGCATCCCTCGCCGCCCTTTACCACCTCGACCCTGCAACAAGAAGCGGCGCGCAAGCTGCATTTGGGCGCCCGCCGCACCATGCAAATTGCCCAGCGCCTGTATGAAGGGGTCTATGTGGCGGGTGAAAGCGTCGGGCTGATCACGTATATGCGCACCGACGGGGTGCAGATGGCAGCCGAGGCGGTCGCGGCCATTCGTGACATGATCGCTCACACCTTTGGTCCGCCCTATCGCCCGTCGGCCCCCCGTGTCTATAAGGCCAAGGCCAAGAACGCCCAGGAGGCCCACGAGGCCATCCGTCCCACGGACATCACACGGCGTCCCCAGACGCTTGAGGCTTTTCTCGACCGCAATCAGTTGCATCTTTACGAGTTGATCTGGAAACGGACCATGGCGTGCCAGATGGAAAGCGCCGAGCTGGATCAGGTGGCGGTGGACGTGATATCGGCGGACCGGGCTGTGGTGCTGCGCGCCACCGGCTCGATGGTGACGTTCGATGGGTTCCTGCGGCTTTACCGGGAAGACAAAGACGAGGACGAGGCTCGCACGGGTGTGTTGCCCGATGTCGGGGACGATGACAACCGCCTGCTGCCGCCGATGACCGAAGGGGAGGACGTGCGACGGAGGGCGGTTCGCCCCGAACAGCATTTCACCCAGCCGCCGCCGCGTTATTCCGAGGCGAGTCTCGTGAAAAAATTGGAAGAACTGGGTATCGGCCGCCCCTCCACCTATGCCTCCATCATTACCGTGTTGCAGGACCGCAACTACGTGCGCCTGGAGAATCGTCGCTTCATTTCCGAGGATCGCGGAAGGGTGGTCACGGCCTTTCTTGAGAACTACTTTAGCCACTATGTCCAGTATAACTTTACCGCGGAAATGGAGGAGCAGCTCGACGATGTTTCCGGAGGGCGTGTCGATTGGAAAACGGTCTTGCGTCAATTCTGGACCGATTTCATCCGTCACGTGGACGGAACCAAAGACTTGCGAGTCTCGGAAGTGCTGGATCGACTCGATCAGGAACTGGGGGCACATTTCTTTCCCCCCGACGGCACGGGCCGCGGCGACCCGCGCCAGTGCCCGACGTGCGCAGAGGGGCGTCTGTCCCTGAAGCTGGGCCGGTTCGGCGCCTTTATCGGCTGTTCCGGCTATCCGGAATGCCATTATACCCGGCCCTTGTCGATTCTGTCCGACAATGGCCAGGAGGCCGAAAAAAGCAGCGAGGGCACGCGGGAGCTGGGAATTGACCCCGAAACCGGCGCCCCGGTCAGCCTGCGCAAAGGGCCTTATGGGCTTTATGTCCAGCGTGACCCTGTATCCCAGCCCAAGGAAGAGCCGCCGGTTCCGGAGGTCACGGGTCGGAAGGGCAAGGGGAGAAGCAAAAAAAATTCTCCCCCAAAACCTAAACGGGTCTCCCTGCCCAAGGGAACGGACCCCGGCGCCATCACGCTGGGGATGGCCGTGCAGTTGTTGGCGCTGCCGCGCGAAATCGGTTCCCATCCGGTGACGGGTCAGCCGGTCAGCGCCGGTTTGGGGCGTTTTGGTCCCTATCTCCGGCATGGTGATGTTTACAAGTCGTTGCCGGCGGGTGAGGATCTGTTGACGATTGGCATGAACCGGGCCGTTGATCTTTTGACGCACGCGGGGCGGACTTTGGGCGCCCATCCCGCCGACGGCAAACCCGTTCTGCTGAAGAATGGTCGCTATGGTGCTTATGTCGCGCACAACAAGCGACGCGCCACCCTGCCCAAAAACAGTGATGCCCAGGCATTCACCCTGGAGGAGGCGGTGACTTTGCTGGCGGTCAAGGCGGCAGGAAATTGAAACAAGGAAAGAAAGGGACGGAGGGGGGCGTGGGGGAGGCTATGCATCCATGAGCGCTCTTGCAACCAGTAACGAAACAAGGCGCTGACGGCCTGGGGTCGCTCCAGAGGAGGCAGGTGACCCACATCCTCGATGATCACCAGCCGGGCATGGGGCAGAACAGCCGCCATGGCCGCGTGGGCCTGCCAGGGAGTGAGGGCATCTTGCCGGCCGCACAGCACCAGAGTTGGACAAACGACGCGGGCCAAGTCGGCCTCTCCATCCCGGCGGTGGATGATGGCCGTTTGTTGACGGATGAACGCCTCGCGTCCCACCCGTTCGGCCATCGTCGTGATGGTCTGGACCAGGGAGTGATCATCGAGACGGTCGGGATGGATGATGAGCGGCAGTAGCCGCGGCGTCACGCCACGGAAGCGCCCGTTGCGCGCCTGTGCGATCAGGATGCAGCGGCGCGTTGATTCCTCTGGCGTGTCGGCACGGGCATTGGTGTTGCACAAGGCAAGGCGACTCACCCTCTCCGGCGCCCGGCGCATGATTTCCTGCGCGACATAGCCGCCCATGGACAGACCGGCGAGGGCGAACCGCGCCGGAGCCTCCGCCAGAACGGCTTCGGCCATGGTCTCGATGCGATCAAACCGGGTGAGATCGGCGACCGTGACCCGGGCGATGTCGCACAGGGTATTCCTTTGGTGTTCCCAGAGCCTCGCATCGCACAGAAGGCCAGGGAGCAGAATCAAATCCTCGGTTTCCATGAAGACCACTGACGCTGTTGTACGGACTCCGGCAGGGAACCGGGAATGGGCGGGGGAGGCACGGCCTCCCCCGTGATTCCCTGTCATTTAATCAAACGCTGAACGTCCTTGAAGGCCGGATGCTCTTTGCCGCCCAGCCATTCGAACAGAACCATCTCGATGGTGACGACGGCTACCCCGGCCATGGCAAGACGGGCACAGGCCACCTGTTCGGATTCCGGACGCCGCGCTGAACAGGCCTCTGCCACCACGAACACATCAAACCCTTTGTCCTTGAGACCAAGGGCGCTTTGCAACACGCAAACATGGGTTTCAACGCCGGCCATCACCACCTGGGGCCGGTTGAGCCGTTCAAGGCGGGCCATGATGATGGCATCGGCGGCACAGCCGAAGACCGTTTTTTCGATGAACGAATCGGGCGGTGCCAGAAGGCGCAGGTCCACCATGGTCGGCCCCAGGCCCTTGACATACTGTTCGGAAACAACGATCGGAACGCCCATCAGGGCCGCCGCCCGCATCAGGGTGGCACAGCCAACGATGACCCGGCGCGGTTCGTGCACGACCGGCGTCAGGCGTTCCTGGACATCGACAATCAGGAGGCAGGATTGACTGGCAAGCATTTGCATGGATACAGGGTCCTTTCTATTCCCGAATCACTTGGGTTCTGGTGTTGACAGAACCGTCGGTCGTTCTATGATGCCAGGAAAGCAAGACTTGAAGAAACGGGGCTTTGTGTTCCGTTGCCGCTTGCCAATTTTCGCATGGTCCATGAGCTTTACCGCATTGGGGCTTGGCCCCGAAACCTTGAAGGCCATTGCCGAGGTGGGATACACCACCCCGACACCGATCCAGACCCAGGCCATTCCCGTTGTCCTTAAGCGCAAGGATGTGTTGGGTATTGCCCAGACCGGTACCGGCAAAACCGCCTCCTTCGCCCTGCCAATGATCGAAATCCTGGCACGTGGGCGGGCGCGGGCGCGCATGCCACGCTCTCTGATTCTGACACCAACGCGGGAACTCGCCGCACAGGTGGCGGAGAATTTCAGCCAGTATGGTCGCTACCACAAACTGAGCATGGCCCTGTTGGTGGGGGGGGAATCCTTCACCGACCAGATCCGGCTTTTGGATCGGGGCGTTGACATCCTGATCGCCACCCCCGGGCGGCTTTTGGATTTGTTCCAGCGGGGCCGGATTCTGTTGTCGGACGTGCGCATCCTGGTGATTGATGAAGCCGATCGCATGCTTGATATGGGATTCATTCCCGATGTCGAACGCATCGTCGGATTGTTGCCACGCCAGCGGCAGACGCTGTTTTTCTCGGCCACCATGCCCCCGGAAGTGAGGCGCCTTGCCGATGCCTTTCTGCACAATCCACAGGAAATTCACGCCGCCCCGCCGGCTAAACCGGCAGATGGCGTGACCCAGATTCTGGTGACTGTCGATTTGCAAGACAAGCGTGAGGCGTTGCGCTATCTTTTGCGCACGGAAAAGGTCAAAAACGCCTTCGTGTTCTGCAACCGGAAGCGCGACATCGGCGTTTTGCACCGTTCCCTCCTCAAGCACGGCTTTCCAGCCGGCATGCTGCACGGCGACATGCCCCAGTCCATGCGCACCGAAACCCTGGAAAAGTTCAAAGCGGGCGAGATTTCCCTTCTGATCTGTTCGGATGTGGCGGCCCGCGGCATCGATGTGGTCGGCATGTCCCACGTTTTCAATTTCGATGTGCCGACGCACGCCGAAGACTATATTCATCGCATCGGCCGCACGGGCCGGGCCGGGATGAGCGGTCATGCCTTCACCCTCGCGGTGCCCGAGGATGGTCTTCATGTGACGGCCATCGAGAAAATGCTGGGACATGCCATTACACGTGTCGCGGTGGAAGGGCTGGAGGCGGTCGATCTCGTGATGGAGCGCGAAAAGCGGCGCAAGGAAGAACGGGAGCCAAAGGGCCGTAACCGGCATCGAAACGAACGACGGAGCGAACGGATGGAACGGACGGAAGGACGGGACAACGGACGGCGACGTGCGTTGCGCGATGATGGAACGGGCGTTGCTGCCATGGAGCATGCCGATGATGTGCTGGGATTCGGGGACCATGTTCCTGATTTCTTCAGGGTCGATCCCGTGAAAAATCTGGAGGCCGCTCCTCTTTCCGTCCAGAACGATGAGGACATGACGGAAGAAGACTCGCCGGAGTACGCCGAAACCGAAACCGAATCTGACGTTGCGGTCGAGGAGGCGCGGGAAAGCGTCGCGTCCGTGGCCGACGAGACCCAGACCACCACGGAGACCGCCACGGAATCCACAGCCCTTGCAGAGGAACCCATCGCGCTCCGCGCGGAGGAAGAGAACATTACCGCGCCACACCCAACGGAGGAGATCCCCCAGACGGGAGAAAAGGCAGAATCTCCTGAAACCGACGTCCCCGTTGTGGTAACCGCCCCGAAAAAACGAAGCCGCCCCAAAAAGAAAGCGACGGAAGGGGACGTGGCGCCCAAGGCCCCCAAAACTTCCAAGGCGCCCAAAGCGCCCCCCAAAAGCCAGAAAGCCGCCACGCCCGACTCAACGATGTCCGATTCGACGACGCCCGCGGAACCAAAGCCCGTCAAACCCCGCAAAACCACTGCGCGCCGCCGTCAGAAGGCCGTCGAGGACGGGTCTTCCGGTGGAGAAGAACCCGCTCATTCCTCCGGTGTGGCCCCCAGTGTGGCTTCTGTCGAGGCTCCCGTTGAGGACTCCGCTCCTTCGGAAAACGAAAACGGCGCGCCGTAAGCGCGTCGGCGTTTTCTGCCACCCTCTTTTTCGCCTCAGTGCCACTATAACAAAATGAGGAATGCCATGGTTCCCGAACATCCGTTCGCCCAGTACGTCCGCATCCTTGGCAAAGGCCCCAACCTGTCCCGCGCCCTGACCGCGGCGGAAACCGCCGCGGCGGTGCGCATGATGATGACGGGGGAAGTGGAACCGGTCCAACTGGGGGCTTTCCTGTGCCTTTTGCGGGTCAAGACCGAAACCCCACAGGAAGTGGCCGGCTTTGTGCGCGGCATCCGTGCCGCCCTTTCCTCTCCCGGGATCGCGGTCGACCTGGATTGGCCCACCTATGCCGGAAAGGCGCGGCAGTTGCCGTGGTACCTGCTCGCGGCCCTTCTGCTGGCCGAGGGGGGGGTGCGCGTTTTCATGCATGGGGTCGAGAGCCACACCCCGGGCCGGGTGTATGCGCGGGAGGCGTTGCAGGCACTGGGTATTCCTGTCGCCAGTTCCTGGGATGATGTGGCGGCACACCTGGGGGCCAACCGTTTCGCCTTCCTCCCGCTTGAAAAGTTTGCCCCCCGGCTGCAAGAGATTCTTTCCTTGCGTTCCCTTCTGGGAGTCCGTTCGCCCGTTCATACCGTGGCTCGCCAGGTCAATCCCCTTGATGCCCCTTGTCAAATCCTGAGCGTGACCCATCCTCCCTATCGCCCGGTGCACCGCGATGCGGCACTGCTTCTGGAACAGCCGCGCATGGTCGTGTTCAAGGGCGAAGGGGGGGAGGCCGAACGACGCCCGACAAAACCGGTTGAAATCGCCTATGTGCGCCACGGCCAGGGCGGCGAGGAACACTGGCCGGCCGTGCTGCCGGATGCCGTTCAGTCCGCGGTCCCCCAGTCCGGGGATGGCGCCATGGAACCGGCCCGGCTGGGGCGAATCTGGCGGGGTGACGAGGTGGACGCCTATGCCACGGCGACCATTACCGGAACGGCAGCCATCGCGCTGTGGCTGCTGGGGCGCGCCGAAAATGCAGAAAGGGCGCAAACCCTCGCGACGACTCTGTGGAACGAACGCAACCAAAAGCGAATCGCCGCTTAGCGAATCGCCGCTTGAGGTCCGATGCCATGCGTCGCCTGTGCGTCTCCGCCGCTCACAAGTCCTCGGGCAAGACAACCCTGACTATTGGCCTGTGTGCCGCTTTGGCTGGTCGGGGGGTGGTGGTCCAGCCGTTCAAGAAAGGCCCCGATTACATCGACCCCATGTGGCTGTCGGCCGCTGCCGGTCGCACCTGCTGGAATCTTGATTTCCACACCCAGAGCAATGCCGCCATTCGGTCTCTGCTCGCCACCCACGCCGCGGATGCCGATGTCGCCGTGATCGAAGGCAACAAGGGGTTGCACGATGGCATGGATCTCGAAGGATCCGATTCCTCGGCGGCCCTGGCCAAGCTGGTCGATGCGGCGGTGGTGCTGGTGGTGGATACCTCGGGCGTCACCCGAGGAATCGCGCCGCTGCTGGCGGGCTACCGGGCCTTCGATCCAACGGTGCGGTGCGCCGGGGTCATTCTCAACAAGGTGGCCGGTCCCCGTCACGAAAGCAAACTGCGCGCCGCCATCGAACGGTATGTCGGGGTGCCGGTGCTGGGGGCGGTCCGGCGTTCCGCGGATCTGACCATTGTCGAGCGGCATCTTGGGCTTATTCCCTCCAACGAAACCCTGGAGGCCCGGGCCGTGATCGACCGCATCCGCGCGGCGGTGGAACGAGAGGTTGATCTGGACAGGGTGCTGGCTGCGGCGGCCACCGATCCCGTGTCGGTTGTTCCCCCCTCCCCTCTCCGTTCCTCCCGTGTCGTCTCTGCCGCGCCGGTGCGGATCGCCGTGGCGCGCGATGCCGCCTTTGGTTTTTATTACCCCGATGATCTGGCCGCCCTGACGGCGGCGGGTGCCGAAGTGGTTTCTTTCGATACCCTGCGCGATACCGCTCTGCCGCCCGATGTGGATGGCCTGTTCATCGGCGGCGGCTTTCCCGAAACCCACATGGTGGCGCTGGAGGCCAACGCTTCCTTGCGCGTTGCGTTGCGCATGGCCCTGGCCGCCGGTCTGCCGGCCTATGCCGAGTGTGGCGGGCTTATGTATCTGTCACGGCGCATCACCTGGCAGGGCCGCAGTTGCGCCATGGTTGGCGCCCTTCCCGCCGATACCGTGATGCACGAGCGGCCCCATGGCCGCGGCTACATGCGGCTTCGGGAGACCGCGGCCATGCCCTGGCCGGGCGGGCACCCCGCTCTGGCCCACGCGGCCCACGAGTTCCACTATTCCAGCCTGGAAAATCTGGCGGATACCGTCCGGTTTGCCTATGACGTGGTGCGGGGGGAAGGAATCACGGGGCGGCACGATGGAATCGTCATGGGCCGGACGCTGGCCACCTATGCCCACCTGCGTTCCGTCGGGGACTGGCCGTGGGCGGAGCGGTTCGTGGCCTTCATCGATTCCTGCCGCCGTCCCCACCATAGGACCGGAAACGGCAATCGAGGGGGTATGGAGGAGAAGGCCATGCCTTCTTCGTAACGAAAACCAGAATGCGGGAGAGAGACAGGGCCTCCCCCCCGGCGCCCCCTCAAGTCCTCGGCATGAAGGCACATCACCGGGAGAGGTCCGGGGGGGGAGCGGAAGGCAGGGTGACCACCACCTCCCCTTCCTTTCCCAAACTCAACACCGCCCGCGCCCGTTCTTCCAGAAGATCAGGATCAAGGCTTTCCGGGCGCAAAAGACGCACCCTGTTTTCCAGTGCATCGTGTTCGGCCTTGAACACGGCAAGGCGGGCTTTGGCTTGCTGGATTTCATGCCGGGTTTCCCACCACGCCAGCAGGCCCCGGTCTCCCTGAACGGCATGATAGCTGAAATACACGACCGCCCCCAGCCCCAGTAAAGGAGTCAAGATGAAACGGGCACGGCGCCGGATTTCAGCCAGAACGAACAAAATTTCCTCCCGCTTTTCTCCTGACCAAAGCCACGGGCGATCGCGGGAGCCTTGATCGGTCACGATCAAGGCTCAAGGGGAGAGCGTATTACGTCACGACACTTGGGCAATCGCGACCGGTCCGTTCCTTGATTCCGGCCAAGGCATTGGCAAGATGGATCAACTCGGCCAGCATGTCTTGCGTATCGTGATCGTGACGGGCAGGGTCTGGTTCGTATTTTTCAATATAGACCCGCAACGTCGCCCCTTCCGTTCCGGTTCCAGACAATCGGAAGACCACCCGCGACCCGTCGGTGAAGATCACCCGCACGCCCTGGCGGGCAGAGACGCTGCCATCGACCGGATCGGTGTAGCTGAAGTCATCTCCCCGGGCGACCGTGAACGATCCCATCGCCTGACCGGCCAGGGAGGGAACGATCAAACGCAGATGATCCATCAGGGCGTCGGCGGCGGCGCCATCCAGCCCCTCGTAATCATGGCGGGAGTAGTAATTGCGGCCATAATCCCGCCAGTGCGCCCGCACGATGTCGGCAACCGACTCGCCTCGCACCGCAAGAACGTTGAGCCACATCAAAACCGCCCACACGCCATCCTTTTCCCGAACGTGGTTGGAGCCGGTGCCAAAGCTCTCCTCCCCGCACAGGGTCACCGCGCCGGCATCGAGCAGATTGCCAAAGAACTTCCACCCCGTTGGAGTCTCGTGGCACTTCACGCCCTTTTTCTGCGCCACGCGATCGACGGCGCCACTGGTTGGCATAGAACGGGCCACCCCCGCAAGCCCCCCGGCATATCCGGGCGCGAGGTGTGCGTTGGCGGCCAGGACCGCGAGGCTGTCCGAAGGCGTCACGAAAAACCTGCGGCCGAGGATCATATTGCGGTCGCCATCGCCATCGGAAGCGGCGCCGAAATCGGGCGCATCGGGACCATACAACGTTTCAACCAAGGCATGAGCATGCACGAGATTGGGATCGGGATGATGACCGCCAAAGTCTTCAAGCGGCACGGCATGCATCACCGTCCCCGCCGGGGCACCCAGCATGCCCTCCAGAATCGCCTGGGCATAGGGGCCGGTCACCGCGTTCATGGCATCAAAACGCATGCGAAAGCCGGATTTGAACAGATCGCGGATGCGATCGAAATCGAACAAGGTTTGCATCAAGGCGGCGTAATCGGCCACGGGGTCGATGATTTCAACCGTCATGCCCCCCAGGGACCGGGTGCCGGGGGAGTCGATCTCCACATCGGGCGCCACAAGGATTTTATAGGAATCGATCACGCCGCTGCGGGCATGGATGGCATCGGTCACCTTTTCCGGTGCCGGACCGCCGTTGCCGATGTTGTACTTGATGCCAAAATCCTCGTGCGGGCCGCCGGGGTTGTGGCTAGCGGAAAGCACCACGCCGCCGAAGGCCCGGTGTTTGCGAATCACCCCGCTTGCCGCCGGCGTGGACAGAATGCCGCCCCGTCCCACCAGGCAGCGGCCAAACTCATTGGCGGCGGCCATTTTCAGAATGATCTGCACCGCGTGGCGGTTGAAAAAACGTCCATCCCCACCGACAACAAGGGTTTGACCCGCGAAATCTTCCAGCGAATCGAATATGGCCTGAACGAAATTTTCAAGATAATGGGAGTGCTGGAACACCGTGACCTTTTTGCGCAACCCTGATGTTCCCGGTTTCTGACCGGAAAAAGGCTTTGTGGCAACGATTTCCATGGTCGTATGGACGGTCATGCTTTTTTCTTTCCCTCGCTGCACCTGTCTAAGGCATTTCGTGACGTGCACAGGATACGTTACCAGAAGACATTCCGATCAGAAAAGGTTCCTTATACCAGGGGGTACGGTTCAACATTATGTGGGCTATGGTATGGGATTCTGTGAAGGAGGAAAACCCGGCCATGGTGACACCGAAACTGAGTGACGAAGCGCT
>WOUV01000053.1 GCA_009773045.1 Rhodospirillaceae bacterium
ACGATTTGAGTCCCCCTTCCATCAAAGCTAGACCCCTTGAATCACACGCAGATTCCTGCCGTCAACAACCCATTGCGCTAAACTGATAGATGGTCAGGGCTCGAGGTCTATTGTGACGAGACGCTGCCCGACCTTTTCACCTCGCGGCATCCCGGAGGTCGCTATCTGATGATCGGGAGCCTGTGGCTCCCTGCGGAGATGCGCGATCAGGCAAAGGCGCGTATCGCCGATCTCCGCCAGCGCCACAGCGTTCACGGCGAGATCAAATGGCGCAAGATTTCGCCCGCCAAGCAGGACTTTTTCATCGAGCTGATTGATCTGTTCATGGGCTTCGGCCTGGACATGCGCTTTCGCTGCATCGCGGTGGATCGGGCCGATGTGAACATGGGGCTACACAACGGTGATGCGGAACTTGGGTTCTACAAATTCTATTATCAGGTGCTGCATCACTGGATTCTCGACAACAATGAATACAGCATCTTCTGCGACCTGAAGCGCAATCGGGATCAGACCCGCCTTCCGACCCTGCACCGGGTGCTGGGGCACGCCAACCGGACTTCGGAGATTACCAGCGTCCAGTCGCTGCCCTCGCCCGAGGTGGTGCTGTTGCAGCTATGCGATGTTCTGCTGGGAGCCGCCAGCAGCCGCATGAACGAGCGGAGCGGAATGGGGGCAGCCAAGAAAATCGCGAAAATCCTCGGATCGCCCCCCTGGACCTTGGAGGACTGCGAAAATGCCATGTGATGGAAAGATTAGGACGCTGATTTGCTACGCTGGCTCAGCGTCCGAAGCCTCGATAGATTCAAAGCCGATGGGCAGTGAACTCAGGGTAAATTCGGGCATGACGGACGGCGGAAGTCAAGGCTGTCTTACCGCCCAGGCCGGGAAAACAGCCTCCGCCCCCGCTCAAAAGGGTAGGGTAATATGACTTTCAACACCACAGAGAAATACCAATCCCAGATTCCCGCCCTGCAACTTTTAGTCGCACTTGGCTTCACGCCGCTGTCCAGGGCCGAGGCGGTGCGCCTGCGCGGCGGGCGTCTGCGCGGCGGGCGTCTGCGCAACGTGGTGCTCGATGACGTGCTGGCCGATCAGCTTCTGAAGATCAATCGCTTCACCCATCGTGGCCGGGACTACGCCTTCGACCTTGCCGACGCGCACGAGGCCATCCGGCGGCTGAAGCCGACCCCCGACCGGCAGAAGGGTCTGCGCGGCACCAATCAGGATATTTACGACACCCTCATCCTCGGCACGACCATCACCAAGACCATCCAGGGGGACTCCAAATCCTACTCGTTCCGCTACATCGATTGGGAAACGCCGGCGAACAACGTCTTTCACGTGACGGCAGAAGTTTCGGTCGAGCGGACGGCCGGCGCCCAGACCAGGCGGTGCGATATCGTCGCCTACGTGAACGGCATCCCGTTTCTGGTGATCGAGAACAAGCGGCCGACCGAGAACCTGAAGAAGGCCGGCAGCCAACTGATCGGGTATCAGAACGAAGACAACATCCCGCAGTTGTTCCACTTCGTGCACCTTTTGCTGGTGATGAACCGCGTCGAGGCACGCTACGCCACCGTGGGCACGCCGCGGCAGTTTTGGCAGACGTGGCGGGATGAAGAAGACCAGGACGGAACCATTGATCCTCTGGCCAATCGGCCTCTCACGGCGTCGGAGGCCGATGCCGTCTTCTCGGGCGACTTTGCCTTTGCGCGCGCCCATTTCGAGGCGCTGGCGGCCGAGGATCCGCGCGCGATCACGGCGCAGGACCGGGCCATTCATGCGCTGTGCCGGCCGGAACGTCTGCTGGACCTGATCCGTCGTTTCACCGTGTTCGATGGCGGCGCCCGCAAGATCGCCCGCCACCAACAGTTTTTCGGCATCCGCAAGGCAGTGGAGCGCGTCCGCCGGTTCAATCTTGATGGTCGGCGCAAGGGCGGTGTGATCTGGCACACGCAAGGGTCGGGCAAGTCGCTGACCATGGTGATGCTGGGCCGGTCGCTCGCTCTCGACAAGGCCATTCCCAATCCGCGCATCCTGATCGTCACCGACCGCGACGATCTCGACAGGCAGATCAAGGACACGTTCAAGTCTTGCAAACTGGAACCCGTCCGGGCAACCAGCGGCGCCCACCTGATCGAACTGATCCGCAACAAGGCGCCGCTCGTCACCACGATCATCAACAAGTTCGACACCGCCGCCAAAGCCCCCGGGGATGTGGACGACGACGCCAACGTGTTCGTCCTCGTCGATGAAAGCCACCGCTCCCAGACCGGGCGCCATGGCGGCCACAGCCAGTTCGCCAGCCGGATGCGCCGCCTGCTGCCCAAGGCCTGCCATCTCGGCTTCACCGGAACGCCGCTCCTGAAGACAGAAAAGAACACCCTTTCGACCTTCGGCGGCTTGATCCACAAATATGCAATCGACGAGGCCGTCGCCGATGGGGCCGTCGTGCCGTTGCTCTATGAGGGGCGGCTTATCGAGCAACAGGTCAATGGTGGCGTGATCGACAAGTGGTTCGACAAGATCAGCGACGGCCTCACCGACAGCCAGAAGGCCGATCTGAAGCGCACGTTCTCGCGCATGGACGCCTTGTCCAAGACCGGCCAGGCGATCCAGGCGAAAGCCTTCGACATATCGGAGCACTTCCGCCAGCACTGGCAGGGGACGGGATTCAAGGGGCAGCTCGTGGCGCCATCCAAGGCGGCCGCAGTCCGCTTCAAGGAGGCGCTCGACGCGATCGGGCACGTCACCAGCGAAATCGTCATCTCTCCGCCCGATGACAACGAGGGCAACGAGGAGGTCGACAAGGAGTCGAAGGACCTCGTGCGCGATTTCTGGGCGCGGATGATGGCGCGCTACCAGAGCGAGGACGAATACACTCGGCAGATCATCGACGCGTTCAAAGGTTCCGGCGATCCGGAAATCCTCATCGTCGTCTCGAAGCTGCTCACCGGCTTCGATGCACCGCGCAACACCATGCTCTATGTCTGCAAGTCGCTACGCGAGCATAACCTGTTGCAGGCGATCGCCCGCGTGAACCGGCTTTATGAAGACGGCACGACCGAAAAACAGTTCGGCTTCATCATCGACTATGAGGGGCTGCTTGGAGAACTGGACACGGCGCTCACGACCTACAGCGCCTTCGATGGCTTCGACGCCGCCGACCTGGCCAGCACGGTCCATGACGTGCGCGAAGAAATCCGGAAGCTGCCCCAGCGGCATGATCAGCTCTGGGACCTGTTCAAGCCGGTCAAGAACAAGAAGGACATGGAGCAGTGCGAACAGTTTCTGGCCGATGAGGCGATACGGCAGGAATTCCATGAACGGCTGAGGGCTTTCAGCCGTTGTCTGCACATCTCGCTGTCGTCGGACAAGCTGTTCGACGTGTTCGATGAGGCGAAGATCGACGCCATGAAGCGCGACTGGAGGAAGTTTCCTGAATTGAGGCGCTCTGTTAAGTTGCTCTATCATGGAATAATCAACGTAAAGGAGTTCAAGCCGAAGATCCAAAAACTGCTCGACGACCATGTCGTGGCGATGCCGGCAGAGACGATTATCGAGATGGTGAACATCAACGATCCGGAGGCGTTGAAAGCCGTCGTGGAGGAAACCGGCGTCTCCGAAGCGTCAAGGGCCGACCGGATCGCCAGCGCGACGAGGCGAACCATCACGGAAAAGATGGACGAGGACCCGACCTTCTATCGCAGATTCTCGGATCTGCTGGAGGAGACCATCCGCGACTATCGGGCCAAACGGATTTCCGAGCGGGACTACCTCAAGAACGCGGTCGATCTGGCAAGCAAGGTCGCGCGCAAGGACCGGGGCCGGGAGGCGCCGGACGCGATCAAGGACAACGACGACGGGCAGGCTTTCTTCGGCATCCTCGAAGGCGCGCCGCTCGCGACGGCTGACGGCCAGCCGATCGAGGCGGATGAGGGTGCTGCCATCGCGCTCACGATCATCGACATCATCAAGACCCATCACATCGTCGACGTCTGGTCCAACGACAGTGCTCAGAACAAGATGCGCAACGCCATTGATGACTATTTCTTCGATGTCCTTCGCGATGAGCGCGGCATCGAAGTGCCCGTCAAGGTGATGGACGATCTCGAAATCAAGATCATGAACCTTGCGCGGGCACGGTTTCCGGGATGAAGAGTGCACGACACAGCGTCCAATACGGCGAACACAGGATCGATTTCGCCATTGTGCGCCGTGAGCGGACGACGCTGGAAATCGCCGTCGAGCCTGACGCGTCAGTCGTCGTCGCTGCGCCGCTGGATGCCCCGCTGGCGGCAATCGAGGAGAAAGTACGCAAGCGCGCCGCCTGGATACGGCGCCAGCAGCGATACTTCATCCAGTTCCTTCCGCGCACCCCGGATCGCCGGTATGTGGCGGGCGAGACTCATCTTTATCTCGGCCGTCAGTATCGCCTTAAGGTCGTGCCGCATATCCAGACGATGGTGACGCTCGTTCGCGGCTTCATCGTGGTGCAAACGCACCAACCCGCGAAACCCGAGATCACCCACGCGCTTGTCGAACGATGGTATCGGGAACGCGCCCGGATAAAGTTTGCCGAGCGTCTGGAGGTTAACCTTCTTCGCTTTCCGGAGCCTGACAAATTCCGCCCCAGGGGGCTGATTGTCAGCCAACTCCAGCAGCGGTGGGGGTCTATGTCGCCAGCAGGTCGACTGCTCCTCAATCGCCGGCTCATTGAGGCGTCGGTCGATTCGATCGACTACGTCATAACTCACGAACTCTGTCACATGTCTGAGCACCACCATGGACCGGCATTTTTCGCGCTTCTGGATCGCGTGCTGCCCGATTGGCAAAAGTGCAAGGAGCGGTTGGAACGAAGCCTGTCGTGAAGCCATGCAACGGGCAGATGGCAGCGGCACGAAAAGGCCATGATCAGCGATACGTACAGCATATGACATTAAAAAACTCTCGTAGAATCTTATCAATCAGAACTTCTGCAGTCTTGCACAACCCATACTCCACGTCTTGACGGTTGTCAGGCCTTGGTGATGGGCGTCTTCGTAGACAGACGCTCCTTCGTGTGCCATGCTCAAAGGTGCAAAGGGCGCCCCCGCACAGGAAGCAGCATGGCCGAACCGACCCACCCGCATGACACGCTCTTCAAGGGTCTGCTGGACCAGCCGGGGACGGCGGGCGCGTTGCTGCGCGAGCGGCTGCCGCCGGAAATCGTCCTCCTTCTCGCCGACGATCCGCCGGAACTGGTGCCCGGGGAATACGTGGACGAGGCTCTGCGTGACAGCCGGAGTGACCGGCTGTATCGGATGCGGTTGCAGGACGGGGGTGATCTGTTTCTGTATGTGCTGATCGAGCATAAAAGCACGCCCGATCCTGAGATCATTCTCCAACTTCTTGGCTATCTGCTTCGCATCTGGCGGTGGCTCATCGGCGAGGGGGTGTCGGTGCGCGCCCTGCCGCCGATCCTTCCCCTCGTGGTCTATCACGGGGCGCGGGAATGGACCGTTGCCTTGTCGCTGCGGGAGACCCTCGCGGCGCCTGCGGCAATTATACCCTACCTGCCGGATTTCCATTATGCCCTGCTTGATCTTGGGCCGATCCCCGACCTGGCCCTGTCAGCGTATCCCCCGTTGCGGGCCGGGCTGTTGACGCTCAAGTATTCACACCGGCGTCAAAACCCTGCTGGTGCAGGCCTTCACCGACGCCAAGGATCTGCTGCCGCTGTTTACCATGCTGACGGTGTACGTCACCACCGTCTATACAAATAGCGACTTTCTGCAAACCAACCGGTCCGCATGGGCGACCCACAGCGAACTCGTCGCGACGTTCCCTGCTTTCTCGTTACCCGTTTAACGACACCTGAACAGAAAAACAGCCCACGGTAGTTGCTACCTCCGCTTTCTAGCACATCAATGCGTTGAAGGCGGCTCAAACACCTCGGCCAGCGTACGACCCTCCATCAAACGATTCAGCCATTCATCCAACTGACTGCTCTCCGCCGCCCGAACACGGCTCTCGATTTCCGGCGGAACCGCTCCCCACCGCCGGTCAAGCTGACGAAGCAAAACATCGGCCTTGCCCTCGGCCTTCCAGCGTTGTTGCCATTGTTCGACTTTGCTTGCCAACATGGTGCGTATCTCCAGAAGATCGTCGGGAAGAGGAAGGGGGATGGTCGAGTCTTTTCGTCCGGCCTGGTGAACCAGTTCCGTGAACACCCGCTTCAGCGTTTCATAACCAGGATGACTTCGGAACCACGCGATCACACCATCCACCGCGGCAAGCAGATCCTTTGGTTCCGCGCACGTCTCCAGTTGGAACAGCAAGGCCACCAGGCTTTCCCGCCGTGCCAACTCCTCGCCGGGAAAGGCCCCTTCGTCCACGAGATAATAGCGCATCCGCGGCTGCCAGGGCCAGAGGGACGAATCCGGCGGCAACGTGATCAGGTCGGACAGATCCTCCGGCGCGTTCCAGCGGGCGTCCCCGTTGTACAAAACAAGGGGGAGAACGGGGGGCACTGTGTCACCTCGTTTCAGTCTCCGTTCCTTGATGATCTGCTGCCACAGCAAGCCGACGTAGACCACACTGTGGACCACCATCCACCAGTCCACCGTCGACTGAAATTCCAGGAGAATGTAGAGGTAAATTTCTCCCCCATTCCGGGTGGGAATGCGCCAGATCACGTCGCCTTCGCGGCTGCTGCCGGTGCTTGCGTGAAATTTTGCGTTGACCCGCTCCATGCGGCTGAAGTCGAGGCCAGCGGCCATGGCTTCGGGCACGAACTCGCGCACGAGATGTTCCACCATCAGCGGGTGGGAGAACAGGCGGTGGTAGAGGGAATCGCTGGTCATCGTGCCTGCGCGTGGTCACGGATGGAAACGTTTTGGATGATAACAAAACCGCGAGGAAGACGCATGGTGTTTTCCGTCTGCTCCTCTTGATGCTCCCGGCACCGCGAACAGATCGGCCCTTTCCAAGAAAATACTCAAAAACTGGTGGCAGGCACGAAGTTTTCCGCGTTGGCCGATGATCGCCGCCGCGTGAGAATGTGCAAAATCAATGGGTTGGCGGCACGCCCAAAAACGTGCTGCACCTGCGTGCCACCAGTTTTTGAGTATTTTCGGCGGCAACACGGTGCGCGTGCGCGGCCCAGCCAAGGTCATGTGCCATCTGATGTTCGGCGTTCTCGTGCTCACGATCGCGCAGGTGATGCGCCGCGTCACATGAAAGCCGCGCCCGGTCCGGAACACCACCACCGACCGCTCCGATCGGCCGAGCGCTGGGGAAGGTGCGCGCCGATCCCGCCATAAAGCCGTTTCGCGACGCCATTTCCGCTCTGCCCCGACACTCCGTGAGCGCATCAACTCGCAAAGAGTGTACCAGGCTAAACCCCGCGCGTCATACCGTCGAAGTTTTGCAAGAGCCTCGCTTCCCTTGGATTTGTCGGCACGGACGAGGGCGGGCCATGTTTTCGGCGCCGAAGCCGGCACGGTAGCGGGAAAGAGCGTCTTTGCCGTGGCCGTCCGGTGATACGGCTTGTCTTGGTGTACCCATTGCTCTATGGTCTCCGGATGAATGAATATGACGTTTTCTTCATCTATCGGCATACGATGATCGATGCGGCAAGGCCCATCGTTAAGAGTCTGCGCGCTCAAAACCTGCGCGCGCTCACGGTTTTCTTTGATGAGACGGCGATCGGGAACTTTGAGGGGATCACGCCGGCTATCGCGGCTGGACTCGCCGGGGCGAAGGTGTTCGTGGCGCTGTATTCCAAGGACTACCCGCAGTCGCGCCCCTGCCAGTTGGAACTGACCGCCGCCTTCCTCAACGATTAGGGCGCATGGCGACTTGGCATGGGCACGGACGTTGCAGGAGCAGGCGCTCGCCGTCCGCAGGCGGGTGCTGGGGGAGGAGCACCCCCAAACCCTGACCAGCGTGAACAATCTGGCCGCAACGCTTCGGGCACAGGGCGATCTGGCCGGGGCGCGGACGTTGCAGGAGCAGGCGCTCGCCGTCCGCAGGCGGGTGCTGGGGGAGGAGCACCCCCAAACCCTGACCAGCATGAACAATCTGGCCGCAACGCTTCGGGCACAGGGCGATCTGGCCGGGGCGCGGGCGTTGCAGGAGCCGGCGCTCGCCGCTCGCCGCCGGGTGCTGGGGGAGGAGCACCTCGCCACCCTGACCAGCATAAGCAATCTTGCCACAACGCTTCGAGCGCATGGCGATCTAGCCGGGGCGCGGACGTTGCACGAGCAGGCGCTCGCCGCCGGGTGCTGGGGGAGGAACACCCCGACACCCTGGCTTCCTTCGATACCCTGGCAACCCTGGCTGCCGCCATGGGGGATGACGTTACCGCCGGCAAACTGAAGGCCGAAGTCTACGAGATTTTCCGAATGTTTTTGGACAAACTCTAGGGTCAGGGCAATCGGGTGAAAAAATCAAGCTGCAACGAGGCTTGCGATAGGGCAATCGGGTGAATTTATGCGTGACAAGGTGGCAGAAATCTGAATCCATAGTGGCCCTCGAATCGAAGGGAGGGGCACCATGGAGTCGGATGGGGCGATTGCAGAATCTGTTATTTTTCTTGAATATTTTCGTGATCTTCGCGATCCGCGTCAACAGGTCAAGGTGCTCTATCCGCTCAAAGAGGTCTTGTTGCTCTGCCTGTTATCCGTTCTGGCCGGCGCGCGTGGACATGGCCCGCTTTGGAAAGAAGAAGCTGGAGTTGCTGCGGCGGTTTCTGCCGTTCGAGGATGGGACACCGTCGCACGATCAGCTTGGCGACATTTTCGCGACGCTGGATGCGGAGAAGTTCCAGCAGTGCTTTGTCGCCTGGGTTGCCGCGGTCACCGGCTGGTGTGATCGCGATCGACGGAAAGACGGTACGGCGCTCCTACCAGAAGAAGGGCAAAAAAGCTGCGATCCATATGGTTTCGGCCTTTGCGGCCCGTCAGCGTTTGGTCCTTGGACAAGTAAAGGTGGATGAGAAATCAAACGAAATCGTGGCGATCCCCAAGCTTCTGGAGATGATGGCGATCGAAGGTGCCATCGTCACCATCGACGCGATGGGCTGCCAGCGCGATATCGCCCAAAAGATCATTGACAAGAAAGCTGACTACGTTTTGGCGTTGAAAGGAAATCAAGGAACTTTGCGAGAAGACGTCGAAATTTTTGTCGCCGAACAGAAGGAAAAAGGGTTCGTCGATACGAAAATCAGCCAGGATCAAACGGTTGACGGTGATCATGGACGTATCGAAACGCGGACGGTCACCGTCATCCATGACGTTGCCTGGCTTCAGGAACGCCACAAATGGCCGGGATTGCAGGGGGTCGAAAGCGTCCGCGAGATCGGTGACAAGATCGAGACGGAAACCCGCTTTTACATCACATCCCTGCTCTTTCTCGCCCTACGACTTGCGCCCATCATCCGCAGCCACTGGGCGATTGAGAATAGCCTTCATTGGGTCATGGACATGATCTTTCGCGATGACGAATGCCGCGTCCGTACCGAGAATGCTCCCGCGAACTTCGCCACCATCAAACATATGGCCCATAACCTGCTCCGACGAGCCTCCGGAAAGGACTCCTCGCGGTTGCGCCGCAAGACTGCCGCATGGGATGACGATTTCCTCGCAGGCCTTGTCGCCGCATGATTTTTTCACCCGATTGCCCTGGGAAAGTCGTTGCGAATCTATGGAGGCATATTGGAGCACAACAACCCATAATAGGCCATTGGCGTCAAGCCATCGTTAGTGATTGGGACCTGTTCCGCGGATTTCATCATGGCCAGCGGTCACACGTACGCGCAAACAGGCCGGACCGCACCCGACCAACGTTGCCCGCATCACGATTTTTTCCTTGCGTTCAGGGGGCCGTCCATACATGGTGGGGATGTCCCGCCCTTTGTTGAAATTTGCTCGGCAGGCATCGCAGATTAAGCATCCCAACGCGGCGGAGCCGCAACCAAAGGGGGAACAAGGTGGGCTGTAGGCACACCAACCCTTCGGCTGTGCAGGAATTTTTTGGATGATCCGCCGATCTTCATCCGCCTGAATGTTCCTGCCACGGCAGGTGCAACAAAAAAACCCTTTCGGTTCAAACCATTACGGCAAGCCTACTTTCTCACAAACCCCTCGTCGGCAGCCAGCTAATTCCCTCGAATCTTGATCACCTTGCTGCATATTTGACCGGTAAGATACTAGGCTCAGGGCAATCGGGTGAAGAAATATAGTCCGGTATATAGGTTGTTATTCCTGCTGAGTCTGTCCCCACGCAGGCGGGGAGGCCGACAGGACACGAACAGAACATGGAAACGTCTCACCGATGGCCCCATGGACACCCCCGTCCCCGCCTGCGCGAGGACAAGCTTGCGCAGGGGTGACGGTTTTATATATGAATATATTCCTTCACCCGATTGCCCTGATACTAGTGCCCAGCGTCATTGGAACTGAGGGTATAGGCTTTTCAGCTTAATGCGGGCGTCGTTGGTTGTGAACTGCCAATTGGCCTTGACGTGATGCTTG
>WOUV01000054.1 GCA_009773045.1 Rhodospirillaceae bacterium
CATCGTCAAAATCATCCAGGCGTGCCTGCCGCTCCCCCGCAGGCGTGCCTGCCGCTCCCCCGCCTCTGGAAGGCCATTCTAAACTGATGGATGGCCAGGGAGAGAGTCCTATCACGTACCCCGTGCCCGGTTCGGGGACGTCCCTCCCAGAGTGTCCGGTGACGCTCCCCGTGATGAACGGCACCGTTTCCTTGCCGGCCTATGGCCTGATGCCGGCGCGCGTGGTATGATAAACAGCTGTAACCGTTTCTTCAGGGTCCGTTCATGGGTGTTTTCACCTTTCCGCTGGCATTGCTGCTGTTGTTGATTCTGCCCGGTCTGTGGTGGGTGTTGCGGAGTGCGCCCCCCCTGCCGCGGCGTCTTTCCTTTCCGGCGGTGCGCCTGTTGCGGGGGCTTGAAACGGCGCGGCACGAGGCGCGGCGAACGCCATGGGGCGTGTTGCTGCTGCGTCTGACGGTGGTGGCGCTGGGGATTCTGGTCGACGATGGCTGGGCCGCCGCCGCCGACTGGGCCGAGCGTCGTGCCGCGGCCCTTGCTTTGTTGGACGAGGCCGCAGGAACGGGACGCCGGGTGGTGCTTCTCACCACGGCTCCCCCTGCCGATGGTTCCCCCGTGACCGCGACACCGGCCGTGCCGGCTGCCACGTTGAAACCCGTTATCCAGTCTCTTTCACCCAAGCCCTGGCCGGTTGACCGGGGTGCCGCCCTTGCGCAGGTTCCATCCTTTCCGGGAACGGCGGTGTGGATGACCGATGGGATCGAGGATGGACAGGGGAGCGCCCTGGCCGCCCGGCTGCACCGTCTGGGAAGGCTCGTCCTCGTGGATGGGGGAAAAGCTCCGGCGGCTCGACTTCTGCTGCCTCCGGTTTCGACCGGGGCTGCCGGAGGCTGGGCCATCACGGTTCGCCGGGCGGGTGGTCCGGATGAAATGCTGTTTGTCCGTGCCTTGGATGAAACCGGCCACGTCCTGACCCGCAAGGCCCTGCCGCTGCCTTCCGGCCACGACCTGGGAAAGGGGTCCCTGTCCTTGCCCGATGAACTGCGCCCCCAAAGACTGGATCTCGAAGGTCCTGCGTCGGTCGGAACGGTGGTGCTTCTGGAAAACCGCCCGGGGCGTGTGGGGCTGGTGTCGGGGACTTCCGTTCAGGCTGAAGTCCCGCTTGTCAGCGATCTTTATTACCTGGAACGGGCTTTTGAACCGTTGGTGGCGATGCGGCGGGGCACGATCGAAGAGATGCTGGGCGAGGATCCGTCGGGGCGTGAAATCTCCATGCTGATTCTTGCCGATGTGGGACGCCTCCCGGCCGAAACGGCCCGGCGTCTGCATTCTTGGATCGATCGCGGCGGCGTTCTGGTGCGTTTCGCCGGTCCCACTCTGGCCGGCGGGGAAGACTCCTTGTTGCCGGTTCGGTTGCGTTTGGGGGAGCGGACCACGGGGGGCGTGCTCACCTGGGACCAGCCGCTGTCCCTTGCGCCGTTCGAGGCCGGACGGCCCTTCGCCGGCCTGAAGGTGCCCGCCGATGTGCGGGTCTCGGCACAGGTGCTGGCCGAACCGTCCGCCGAACTCGACACGCGAACCTGGGCGCGTCTGACCGACGGGACGCCCCTTGTGACCGGCGCGGCCCTGGGGCAGGGGTGGATGGTGCTGATCCACACCACGGCCAATGCCCGCTGGTCCAACCTTGCCTTGTCGGGTCTGTTCGTCGAGATGATGCAGTGTCTGCTGGATCTGGGCCGGTCCGGGAGCGCTGTCCTGACGGCGTCCCTGCCTCCCCTTGAACTCCTTGACGCCTTCGGTCGTTTGCATGCGACACGCGGCGTGGCGCAGCCGCTGCCGGGCGAAGGGGAGAGCCTGAAGCCAGGTCCCCATCATCCGCCCGGATATTATGGCACGCCGGAACGGCGACGGGCTTTCAATCTGTCGGACCACGTGCGCACGCTGACGCCCCTGCTGCCGCCGGCAGGAAGCCAGAAAGTGCATTTTGCCGACATCGGTCATCCTTTTGACCTCAGTCCCTGGGTGCTGGTCGTGGCCCTGATGGGGGGGATCGCCGATTGTGTCGTTGTGCGTCTGATGGGGGGAGGCTTTGGAACCGGGCGGACCATGACACGGGGTGCCCTTGTTCTGGTCATGGCGCTGGTCACGATGCCCGCCGCGCAGGCCCAATCCGTGCCGGAAACGTCCGAGGCGTTTGCCCTGGCGGCGGCGCTCGAAACCCGTCTGGCCCATGTCCGCAGCTTCGAGGCCGATGTGGACGACATCGTTCGCCTGGGCCTGAAAGCCCTGACCCGGGTGCTGGCCGGACGTACCGCCGCCGTTCTGGCCGAACCCATGACGCTTGACATCGAAAAAGACGAAATCCTGTTCTTTCCTTTGCTCTACTGGCCGGTCATAGACCAGCCGGTGCCTCTTTCCCCCGCTGCCGCGGCCAAGGTCGAACACTATCTGCGCCACGGGGGCCTGATCGTGTTCGATACCCGGGATGCCAGCCCCTGGCCAGGGGCTTGGCCAGGGGAAGGACGGCTGCGTGCGCTTCTTGGCCCGGGTTCCCTGCCCCCCTTGACCCCTTTGAGTCCGGACCATGTCGTGACCCGTTCATTCTATCTTCTGTCCGATTGGCCGGGACGGCTGGCCGGCGGTCCCCTGTGGGGCGTTCACGAACCCGAAGGCAACGACCATGTTCTGCCCGTGATCCTTGGCAGTAACGACTGGGCCGGCGCCTGGGCCATGAGCAGTGGGGGAAGACCGCTTTTGCCGGTTCTGCCCGATGGCGAGCGACAGCGCGAAATGGCCTATCGTTTCGGCATCAATCTTGTCATGTATGCCTTGACCGGCAATTACAAGGCCGATCAGGTGCACCTGCCCGCCATTCTGGAACGTCTGCCCCGATGACTGCCCTGGATTTCACCGATGTCGTGCTGGCCCCCGTCCTGCCCATGGGCTTGGTCGCGGTGCTGGGAGGGATGGGGCTTCTTGTCGTGCTGGCGGTCCTGACGATCTGGCGCAGACCGGGAGCCTGGCTGCGGGCGCTTGGCCTTGGCGCGCTGGTGTGCGCGCTTCTGGAACCCCGTTTGCTCCGCGAGCGGCGGCTGCCGCAAAAGGATATCACCGTAGTGGTGGTCGATGACAGCCCAAGCCAAACCATCGGCAACCGTCATCACCAGACGGAAACCGCCCTTGCTCAACTGCTCGAAAAACTGGGCCGGCAGCCCGGAATGGACGTTCGGGTCGAGCGGCTGAGTGCGAAAGGCACGATAGCCCCGCCGGATACGCAAGGCGCAACGGGCGAAGACACCCATCTGTTTGCCGCCCTGCACCGGGCGGTGGCCGATCTGTCCCCGCGCCGGCTGGCCGGGGCGATCCTGATGACCGATGGCCAGATCCACGATGCGCCACGGGACATGAAAGATCTCCCCCGGCCCCTGCATGCCCTTCTGACCGGCCATCCCCATGAGGGAGACCGCCGTCTGGTGATCGAACAGGCGCCCGGATATGGCCTTGTCGGGCATCCGGTGACGGTCCAGGTGCGTGTGGAAGACAGCTCCCCCTCCTCTCCGCCCGAGGCTCGCCTGACTCTGCGTCATGGGGACGAACCGCCCGAGGTTCTCGCGATTCCGGTCGGCTGCAGCCATCCCGTGCCCATTGCGATCACGCATGGCGGTCCCCACGTCCTCACCTTCGAGGTCGAAGCCGGTCCGGCGGAGCTGTCGCTGGCCAACAACCGGGCGGTGCTCACCATCAGCGGCGTCCGTGACCGGCTGAAGGTGCTGCTGGTCTCGGGCCGTCCCCATTCTGGCGAGCGCACCTGGCGCAACATCCTCAAAGCCGATGCGGGGGTTGATCTGGTCCACTTCACCATCCTGCGTCCCGTCGAGAAAGATGATTATACCCCCCTTGCGGAGCTTGCCCTGATCCCCTTTCCCATGCGCGAACTGTTCGAGGCGAAACTGAAGGATTTCGATCTGATCATTTTCGACACTTACGGCCGCTACAATCTGGTGCCATTCGACTATCTCGACAACATCAAGCGGTTCGTGACCGGAGGCGGCGCGATTCTGGTGGCGGTGGGGCCTGAATTCAGCGAGGGAACGAGTCTTGCCGAAACACCCTTGAAAGAAATCCTGCCGGTTCGTCCCAACGGGCATCTGATCGCGCAAGGATTTAAACCTGTCCTGACCGATACGGGCCGGCGCCACCCGGTCACGGGAACGCTTCTGGAAAGCGCGGGCACGCGCATTCCAGGGGACGCCTCGCCCCCCTGGGGACGATGGCTGCGGCAGGTGGGGGCAGAGGTCCAGCGGGGCGATGTGTTGATGCGCGGGGCCGAAGGGTGGCCTCTTCTGGTGCTGGACCGGGCCGGCGCGGGTCGGGTCGCCGTGCTGTTGTCAGATACAGTGTGGCTGTGGGCCCGCGGCTATGAAGGAGGCGGCCCCCATGCCGAGCTTTTGCGTCGGCTGATCCACTGGCTGATGAAGGAGCCGGCCCTGGAGGAGGACGCCTTGACCGCCGAACTGCACGGGACCATCCTGACCGTCACTCGGCGCAGTCTGCACGCTCAATCCGATCCTCTGGTGACCCTGACCCGTCCCGATGGCACCGAAACCACCCTGTCCCTGACCGCGCAGGCTTCGGGCCATGCAGGAACGACCCTGACCGTGACCGAGGCCGGCCTTTACCGGCTGACCGATGGACGCCACACCGTTGTGACCGCCGCCGGGAACCTCGATGCGCCGGAATGGAGCGCTCTGGCGGCCACCGACCGTTTTCTGGCTGGTCCCGTTCGGGCAAGCGGCGGCGGGCTGTTCTGGCTCGCCGAGCAGGGTCTGCCCGAAGTACGGCGGATCAAACCCGGCCACACCGCCGCCGGCACCGCCTGGCTCGGGGTGAAGGCCAACGGCGATACTGTCGTCACCGGCCTTGAGGACACCCCTCTTCTGCCTGTTTTGCTGGCCGTGGGGCTTGGCGCCCTGGTGGGAGCCTGGTATCGGGAAGGGCGGGCCTGATTGCCAGCCCAGTGACCAGCCCAGTGACCAGCCTGGTGATATGAGAGGGAACAGGGACATGAATGAAGAACCGGCAAACACTTCCCTACCCTTGAACGAGCACCCGGACCGTCGGCGTCTTGCGGGGGAAGTGCACGCGCGGCCCTTTGAAATCCTGCCAACTCCCTGCCGGATCACCCACATCGCCCTTCTTGCCGATCAGGCGACAGACCGCGATGCCGAATGGGCCTGCCTGTGTGCGCTGTATGGGGCCTTTGCCCTGGCCCCGCCGGAGGAAGAGAGTGGTTTTCTGTCTGTTTCCTGCAGGGCGTTTCGTTTGCGGTGGGAACGGCATACGGAGTTTTCAAGCTATACCTTTTTCCGTTTCGACTCGTTTGCCGATCCCTTTGCCGAAACCGCTCTCGCCCGTGTTCCCGCCGACTGGTTGAAACGCCTGCCGGGGCGGATGCTGGTTGGCCTGCACGTGGCCCTTGAAGCAGGCGAGCGTCCCCCGGAGGATCTGCCCGCGGGCCATCCGCTGGTCGGCGCCCAGGTGAGCGGCGGGGCCGGGCTGGCGTGGACCGATTACCATCTGCATGCGGACGGATTCGGGAGGGCGTTGGTCCGCAATGTTTCCCTGACCGGAGGACAGGCCGGACGACTGGTGCAGCGGCTGGTTGAAATCGAGACCTATCGCATGATGGCGCTGTTGGGCTTTCCGGTTGCGCGTGCGCTCATGCCTGAAATGACCCGGCTTGAAAACGGTGTGGTGGCCGTGGTGGCGGCCCTGGCCGAAGATCCCTCGCCCCAGACGGCGCGGGACCAGCTTTCCCGTTTGACCGTGCTTGCGGCCGAGGCCGCCCACCGTGCGGGTGCGGCGGGCTATCGTTTCGCTGCGTCGGCGGCCTATCACGACATCGTATGCGAACGGATAACCGCTTTGCGGGAATCTCGTCTGCCCGGCTTGCAAACGTTTGCCGAATTCATGGACCGGCGGCTGACCCCGGCCATGGCGACCTGCCGGGCGGCGGCCGAGCGTCTGGAGATCGTGAACCGTCGTCTGACCCGGGCGGGCGATCTGTTGCGAACCCGGGTGGATATCGCTTTGGAGGAAAACAACCGGGATCTGCTGGCATCGATGGATCGCCGGGCAAGACTGCAGCTGCGCTTGCAGGAAACGGTTGAAGGGTTGTCGGTTGTTGCCATCAGCTATTACGCATTGGGCCTGATCAGCTATTTGGCCAAAGGATTGAAGGCCGCCGCGGTGCCGGTCGATTCTGACCTTGCGGTGATGGGCGCCGTGCCGGTGATCGTGGGTTTGGTATGGATGGGAGTGCGGCGGTTGCGCAAGGCCCCGCAGACACCCCGTGACATCGGTCCGCCAGGATCCTGACGAGTCCCCTGTGTCGTGCACCACGCAAGGATCTGGCCCCCCTTGAGGGGAAGGGAGTTCATCGTCGCATCGGGATTTTGCCCTGCCCATCACCCTGACCGGCCCTGACCGGCATTGACTCCTATTGACCGGCATTGACTCCTCCAGCCTGCCCTTTTACGTTCCAGTGTTTTTTCAACAGGTGCAGGACCGTTCCGTCCATGAGTGACACAACCGTTTTTGCCCTTGCGCAGCTCAATCCGACCGTTGGGGCGGTGGAGGAGAACGGGGCCAAGGTCCGTGCGGCCCGGGCCACGCCGGCCGACCTTCTTGTGTGCAGCGAGTTGATGATCTCGGGCTATCCTCCGGAGGATCTGCTCTACCGGCCGGCGTTTCTGGACCGGGTGCGCGCCGAGGTCCTGGCCCTGGCGGCACAGACGGCCGATGGCGGGCCGGCGGTGCTTCTTGGCGCACCGTGGCGCGATGAAGACGGACAGCGCCGCAATGCCGCCCTGCTGCTGGCGGAAGGACGAATCGCGGCCATTCGCTACAAGCACCATTTGCCCAATTATGGCGTCTTCGACGAGGCACGGGTGTTCGTGCCCGCGCCCGTGCAGGCGCCCGTGCCGTTCCGGGATCTGCAACTGGGCGTGCTCGTGTGCGAGGACATGTGGTATCCCGATGTTGCCGGTTCTCTTGTCCGGGCCGGCGCGGATATTCTGATTGTCCTGAACGGTTCGCCATTCGATGCGAACAAGCAAAAGTTGCGACAGGCTCAGGCCGGGGCGCGGGTCCAGGAAACCGCCCGGCCTCTCGTTTATGTCAATCAGGTGGGCGGCCAGGATGAACTGGTGTTCGATGGCGCCTCGTTCGTGCTGGCTGCCGATCAGACCCTGCGGATGCAGGCTCCCTCCTGGCGCGAGGCGGTGGTGCCGGCCGTGTGGCAGAGCACTCGAAAGGAGTGGATATCGCGGGCGGAGCCTCTCCCTCCCCTTGCGCCGGAAGCGGACATCTATCAGGCCATGATGCTGGGGTTGCGGGATTACGTGACCAAGAATGGTTTCCCCGGGGTGTTGCTGGGGCTGTCGGGCGGCATCGATTCGGCTTTGAGCGCCGCGGTCGCCGTGGATGCCCTGGGGGCGGAAAAGGTGCGCGGCGTGATGATGCCCTCCCCCTACACGTCCCAAGAGAGCCTGGAGGATGCGGCGCTTGTGGCCCGTTTTCTGGACGTGGTGCTCGATACGATGTCGATCACGCCGGCCATGCAGGCGTTCGGGACTATGCTGGCGCCGCTGGTGGGGGAGCGTTTGCCCGGTATCACCGGGGAAAACATCCAGGCCCGCGCGCGCGGCCTGACGCTGATGGCCTTGTCGAATACGACGGGCGCCATGGTGCTGTCCACCGGCAACAAAAGCGAGATGAGCGTTGGCTACGCGACGCTTTATGGCGACATGTGTGGTGGCTATTCCGTGTTGAAGGATGTCTACAAAACGACCGTGTTCGCGGTGGCGCGTTGGCGCAACCAGTGCCGGCCCGCCGGGGGTCTTGGGCCGGACGGGCTGGTGATGCCGGAAAGGGTCATCACCAAGGCCCCCACCGCCGAATTGAAGCCTCACCAGACCGATCAGGACACGTTGCCGCCCTATGCGGATCTTGACGCCATGCTGATGCTGTTCATCGAGGACGAACTGAGCGTTGCCGATGTGATCGCCAGGGGCTTTGAGGCCGCAACCGTGCAGAAGGTGTGGCGCATGCTCAACCAGGCCGAATACAAGCGCCGTCAGGCGCCGCCGGGCGTCAAAATCACCCCCCGCGCCTTTGGCCGCGAGCGCCGCTATCCAATCACTCATAGGTACGTGTAATCCTTTTCGCGCGATTGCCTCGTCCCGGCCAGCCACCACGGTTTACACCGTTTTTTCCCCCTGATATGGTTCCCTTCGTTGGATGGAAAGAGGAGAATGAGGGAAAACAGACGGATGAAGATCCTGGCATGCAATTCCAATCGTCCTCTAGCGGAAGCCGTGGGAGGGTATCTCACGCTTGACCTGACCAGGGCCAGTATACGCCGCTTTTCAGATATGGAGGTCTTCGTTGAGATTCATGAAAATGTGCGCGGGGAGGATGTCTTTGTTGTTCAATCGACATCCTACCCGACCAACGACAACCTTATGGAGCTTCTGGTCACGCTGGATGCCTTGAAGCGCGGTTCGGCGCGGCGCATTACGGCGGTGATTCCCTATTTCGGCTATGCACGCCAAGATCGCAAAACGGGTCCGCGCACGCCAATATCGGCCAAACTGGTCGCCAACCTGATCCATACCGCCGGAGCCAGCCGGGTGCTGACCCTTGACCTGCATTCCGGACAAATCCAGGGGTTTTTCGACATTCCGCTCGACAATCTGTATGCTGCCCCGGTCTTCACCAAAGACATCAAGAACCGCTTCAATGGGGATGACATCATGGTGGTCTCGCCCGATGTCGGCGGTGTGGTGCGGGCGCGCGCTGTGGCCAAGCGGCTCGATGCCGACCTTGCCATCATCGACAAGCGGCGGGAACGGGCCGGAGTGTCGGAAGTTGTGAACATCATCGGCGATGTCAAGGGACGCCGGTGCATCATGGTCGATGACATCGTCGATTCGGCCGGGACCTTGTGCAATGCGGCCGTGGCGTTGCGCGCGGCCGGCGCGGCCGCCGTGCATGGCTATGTCACCCATGGCGTTTTGTCGGGCGGCGCCGTGGAACGGGTGACCGCTTCGCCCCTTGAATCTCTTGTCATTACCGACAGTATCCGGGCAACCGATGCCGTGCGCACGGCACACAACATCCGCGAGCTTTCCATTGCGCCCCTGATGGCCGAATCGATTCTGCGAATCAGCGAGGAACGGTCGGTTTCAAGCCTATTCAACTAGTAGGTTGAAATCGCGGAAAAGGACGCGCCCGCGCTGAAGCCTCCTGTACGTCTTGAAACGATGTTCGGGCACTTGCGAAATGACGGAAACAACGGAACGGATTTTGGTCATCAAGCTGGGAGCGTTTGGGGATATCGTTCAGGCCACGGGGCCGTTTGCCGCCATTCGCCGGCATCATCCGGCGGCGTTCATCGTTCTTCTCACGGGCCGGCCTTATGCAGAGTTCATGCAGGGGAGTCCTTGTTTCGATGCTGTCTGGGAGGACGAACGACCGGGGCTGTGGTCACCGCGGCGTCTGTGGGCTTTGCGTGCCCGTCTGCGGGGGGGGCGGTTCACCCGGGTTTATGATTTGCAAACGTCCGATCGTTCGTCCTTTTATTTCCGGCTGATGGGACGGCCCCCGTGGTCCGGCATCGCCCGCGGCTGCGCCTGGCCCCACGCCAACCCCGATCGCGATCGCATGCATACACTGGATCGTCAGGCCGAACAGCTGGTCCTGGCCGGTCTTCCGGTCACGCCGGCCCCGGATGTGTCGTGGGTCCGGGCCGATGAGAGCCGGTTCGGGGTGCAGGCACCGTTTGTTCTGATGGTTGCGGGGGGCGCGCCGCATCGCCCCGGTAAACGCTGGCCGGCTGAACGCTATGCGGCACTTGTCCCCTGGCTGTGGCAACGGGGTGTGACGCCGGTTCTGATTGGCACGGAGCGGGACCGTCCGCACATCACGGCCCTTCTGACCGCCTGTCCGCGGGCGGTGGATCTTTTGGGGCAAACCACGTGCGCCGATCTGGTGGGGCTGGGGCGGCGTGCCAGCGCCGCGATCGGCAACGACACCGGCCCCATGCATCTTTTGGCCGTCAGCGGGTGTCCGTGCGTCGTTTTGTTTGGCCCGTCATCGGACCCGGCGTTCTGCGCGCCGCGTGGGTCAGGAACTGTCACGGTGATGCGGGCACCACGTTTGGATGCCCTTCAGGTGACAACAGTGGCGGCGGCTTTGACGGCGCTGGGAAAAGACGCCCTCTCCCCCCATTCCATCGGTTCGAGTGAGGACTCGGTACACGGAAAGCGGGTGAAAGACACTGTTCCTGATGCCATCCCTCTCCCTTGACGGGGGAGGAATGGGGGAGGGGGGAGATCTCAAGCGCTTCAGCAGGGTGGGAGCAGGGCGGGAACACGGATCTCCGCAATGCCGGATTGAAACACGTTCCCCACCCAACTCTCCCCCCATCACGAGAGAAGGGATGAAGTCATGGGAATATATGCATTTTACCGACGGCCCTGTGACTCGGCGCACGAACGGTTGCGCAGACTAAAAGAAAAGTCTACACTCCTATAGGGCTTAAAATGTGACGCCAAAAGGAACGGGGTCGCCCCGCTGGGGAAGAATGAAGTCGTTTCTGCGGGTGCGGGAGTCTTATGACTTTGGTCTTGTTCCCTTTCCGTCGTTTGAGTAAACTTGATGGACTTTCTTGAATGAAAGGTCTTCCCAACGAATCGCCGCCTGAGTCCAGGCCGCAACTGTGTAGGTTATCCATTCAATGACGCCGTTCAAAAGTCGCGGGCTTCTGAAGTGCTGTTTCCTTCCCTGGAGGGGGGAGATCCGGTCAGCGACTCCAAACAAGCCGCGGAGGTCTCCGCGGCGGAGGAGGCGTTGCCGTTGGCGCTCGGCAGCAGCACCTTCGAGCCGCCAGTGGTCACGCCCGGCCGCACGACCGGCAGTTTCGTCGGGCGGAAGGTCACGATCTATCGCGAAGAATTGCGGGGGTTGCAAGGAGCCATCCGCCAGCGTAACGGGGGATTGCAAACCTTGCGCAACGAAGTGGCGCGCAAGGCCATCGCCTATCATGAAAACGTTGCCAGCATCCACTATAGATTGCAAATCGGCACCACGCCGGGCAATCCCATCCTGAACCAGAAGTGGAGCCAGGCCCAGCGTCAGTTGAACGATGTCAGCAACGATCTCATCCGCATGAATCAACTGGCCAATGACGTGGCAGCGGATTCATCCATGGCCGCGTATCTGCTCGATTCGGTCAGGGCGGCGTTCAGCCTGCAAGGCGCGATCGAGGAAGACCATCGTCAGTTGCGTATTCTGGAAGACGAAACCCATCAAACGGTCGTCCTGATCGAACGGCTGTTGAGTGAAATCAGCACCGATATCACGCGCCAGCAGCAATACATCGCCAATGAAAAAGGCAATCTCAACATTCTGGCCATGGGCATTCAGAACGGTCAGCTTTATGGGGTGAGTCTGGCCAACCGCATGATGCAACTCACCCCGCAAACATCTCCCCCGGCCTCAAGGGGAGGCGCCGCAACGGCGCCGGCCAACGTATCCCAGGATACCCTGCTGCCCGGGGAGCGACCCCTGGTGGTGATTCGTTTCGATCGCCCCAATGTGGCCTATGAACAGCCGTTGTATCAGGCTATCAACCGCGCCCTGGACCGCCGTCCATCGGCCGTGTTCGAACTGGTGGCCGTGGCCCCGACGTCCGGAGGAGCGGCCCAGGCAGCGGTGGGCGCCAATACCGCCCGCCGCCATGCCGAACAGGTTTTGCGTTCGCTTGGCAACATGGGCCTGCCGACGGACCGCGTGCATCTTTCGGCGACCAACAGTCCCAACGCCACCAGCAGCGAGGTCCATGTTTACGTGCGATAAGCGTGGCGAGAAAGCGGCGCGAAACTTCGGAAAGCGCCTTTCAGGGCGAATCATACCCTCTCTAGGCCTCGTGATTGGTTTGCAACAGGTTGAAATCGACACTTTCCGTGCCATGGGGAGGGCGATGTCAGGGACGGATCCTGGTCACGGTCAACTCTCGCTTGACCCCACAAAAGCCGTTTCAGGGGGAGGGCTTGAAAAAACAGGGCACTCGGGTGAAGGAAAGGGTTCCTTTGCCTGGACGTGAAAAGGGGTTGGAAAGGGGCTGTCGGAGGCCCCGGACGCTGCCCGTTCGGCGAGAATAAACCAGGGCAACCGAGCGCCCTGTCGAAAAAAAGCTTGCATGTTTTTACAAGGGAGTTAGTATCCCTTCCTTGTAAGGGTCGGTCATACATCATCGGCGCTTGCAGTGGGAGTGGATCCCGGACAGACGAGACGCGGGCGTAGCTCAGGGGTAGAGCACAACCTTGCCAAGGTTGGGGTCGAGGGTTCGAATCCCTTCGCCCGCTCCAGAAAAATCAATGGGGTGCCCAAAGCGGAATATCAGCGCAGGATATGCGTGGCTCTCCTGAAGGCGGAGGAGGGTTGGAACAGTTCACTTGAAATCTGTCCATCATACTGTTTAACATGAAAAGATATGCGGCCATAGGGGAGGCTTCAAAAGCCTTGGGTGTATCGACCTCCACCATGCGGCGCTGGGAGCGTGACGGATCGCACCGTGAACGCTGCGATCACTCTGAAGAACAGAACCGTCTCTGGTTGCAAAACCGGAACGAAACCAGTCTCAACGAAGCAGGAATCCAGCACAAAGTACCCTATTCTCGGTATATGTGCAGCACGTGACTGCCGCACTTTACTGGAAGGATCGTCTGTGATTGAATTGCTGAGAACTTCCCTCTCTTGAGGCCCATCAAAATTTCGGTCTTTAATTGAGACGATGTGGCATAACATATAAAAAATGTCATGACCTTTGCTGGAGGGGTGCCGGAGTGGTTGATCGGGACGGTCTCGAAAACCGTTGTGCGCGCAAGTGCACCGAGGGTTCGAATCCCTCCCCCTCCGCCAGCAATGCTTGATTTATCATTTATTCCCAATGAGTTACAGGACGTCCGAGACGGATGATCCCCTGGCCAACCCACAAAACTTAACGTGATACAGGGAGACGCTGGGAGACACAGATGGAGGAGAGATGACAGGGCAATCCCGGTGACCAAGCCCAGACATGACCACGCGCGCGAATCGGAACACCGGCATCAGCCACTCCTGGGAGGGGGAAGGCCGACGTCCTTCCGTGGAGTTCGTCCTGGAGGGAACCGCCGTCATTGGCGCTCTTGCATCAAGGATCGCTCTTTCTCCAAGGGCGGCCTTGTAGCCACGAGACACTTTTCATAGAACGTAAACAGCTTTTCGCACGCTTTATAATATTTCAGCAACTGACCACCCAATCAATGGGGAGCTTTTAGCGATAGGTCCTCAGTCGATTCCGATACGGATTGCATGATTTCTGTGATGGCGCGAAGAGCATCATGACTGTTCGCCAATTTTTCTGACAATTCAATCGTGTAAATCTCTTTGAGTTCCCGGTATTCCTCGGTGCGGGTGGTGTTAGCGGCGTCCATGACGCATCGCCGCGGTGGCTCCATCGCGACAACCGGCATCGGCCCCATGGGAGCCTGAAGGCGCAGACACCCATCAGCCCACTCGCTCTGACCAGAGACAACGTCTTGCGACTCCACAGCTAGCCGGGCGGTTCGGCGTCGTTCGTTGCGGATATCGAGCGGATCCAGACCACCCTTGAGCATCTTGCGCGGCGGCGATGCGCGCTTCCTTCAACGTATAGGTGTTCACGTCCCCCAGACCCATTTCCCGCGCGCGGCCCTGGATGTAATACCGGAACAGCCAGGACTTGCTTCCTGTCGGTCCGACGTGCAAGTACAGATTCCCCCCGTCGTTGTAACTCCTGGATCGTGCGGATTCGTCGCGGTGTTGACTTCCCGTGCCATGGTTCATGTCCCACAGAGTAACCCACAAAAGAATCGTCGCTTGTGGGAGACACAGGTGGACACACAAAGACACACTCTGTCAAGGTATTGAGAAATCACGCCATATCCGAAGACACAGGTGGATGGACATGAACAGTCCTGGATAGGAACAGGGCGGAGGATATGTCCCCCTCCGCATTCCGTTTTCCTGTTTTCAATCATGAGATGTGATGGTAGAGTGCGGGATCCTTCCCGGTTGGCATGGGTGACAAAAACGCATGTGCGATCGGGAGGAATGGAAGGGATAGGAACAGGCACAAGACGAAGGGGAGAGTGTACTGTGTCGCATGATGAGATTTGTACAGCGGACCTGAAGGAGGAGACAGAGTGCCCACGGCAGAAGGTGGCCGATCATTTCAAACACTTTTTCGATAATCGTGGTTTTCGATTGTGCGCCCGGGAAAAACGGGCAAACAATTTTGTTCCGCATGTGTTCTCTGAGACCGATCGTGATCTCAACGAACGTATCGCAGCCCTTGAAAGTAACCTCGCCGCTTTTTATCTATCGGCAAACTCTACCACAGAGTGATCCTTGCACACCCAGAGACAGCCCGGACCTCTGGTCCGGGCTGGAAGAGAGAGAGAACCACATCATGATCGGTAGACCCGAGACGCTTATCATTTGTAATGACGATCTCTCCCTGATCAACTCCTGCGGCGAAGCCCCCCACAAGGCCGGAAGACCATGTGATTATCTGGAAAAGAAAAAATGTGGGTGCATTCCAATGGAATACGGAGTTTTCTGCAATTACGAACGCCAGATGATTCTGGAACGATGTGTGGATCTCTGGACCGTGTTTCAATCCCTCCACAAATATTATGGGACGCTGGGTGTTGAATGTTTTGACATGATTCCAGATATTGTTTTCGAGATATGCCAGTCTTATGCCAATGAACTCAAGGTCATCCGGCAGTTCCATAACAATCAGAGGGGCTGTGACTAGCATCGCTGGGCGGCCTTTCTGGCCAGACTGACCGCCCACTATCGCCCCATCAAGGTCGAATCCCTGACATCCTGGAGCAGGATGTCACCGCCGAAAAGCCCAACGAGAAAGGGAGGGCCGATCTTTCCTCTCGGCGGAGGGATGGCGGTCTCTGGCCGTGTCCCGGCGCCGCGCCAGAGCGCGCGGCTCCCGCACCGTCCAGACCTTTCTCTCCAGGATCTCCCGGATCACCGCCCCGCTCGGCGCTCCCCTCAAATCCACTTGAAACGTCGAGGAGCCAAATTTTTTTGCATGCTTGCTCAACATCAAGTTTCTCATTCTCTTTCGTGGATATTCGTGTCATGCGCTCTCTTAAAGAAGTTTGTGAGTCATGTAATTACAATTAATAAAAATCACAAATAATAACTGATCTAAATCAATTATTGCAACAGCATGACAATCAATGAAATGTCTCTGGCTATGGTCAGAGGCCACTCAACGCATGAGCCGCTCTCTACGTGAGGGATGTATTGTGAAAGTCATAACTTATGCACAAGGCATATTTTGATACAAAACAAGGCATATGCCTTATCTCAAGATGCACGGAAATGATAGGATGAAATCCAAACGCAACGAACAGTGTCATCGTGGAAGCGACAAGAAATACAAGCCTGCAAGACATGAAAACAAGACACGATCCATCAGGATCACCGCCCCATGGCAGCAGGGCGGACCGGCGGACGAGATGTTCACCCTGGCCGTCGCGCGCAGTGTCAGGCCGGACGGTTCATGGAGGCACAGGCCCTCTGTCAACGGATTCTGATCGCCAATCCCCGGCACTGTGGCAGTCTGAATCTGGCGGGAATCATTGCCTATCGCTCCGGTCATTTCGAGGACGCCGAAGCCAGTTATCGGCGGGCGCTGCACATCGAGCCAAATTACGCCGAGGCACACTATAACCTGGGCGTCATGTTCATGACGCTTCGCCATTTTGACAAGGCAGAGGCCAGCTATCGACGGGCTTTGCACAGCAGGCCCGATTACGTCAAGGCGCACATCAACCTCGGGAATACCCTTAAAAGCCTTGGCCGTCTTGACGCGGCCGTGGCCAGCTATCGACAGGCTCTGCGGATCAAACCGGATTGCGCCGATGTGTACAGCAATCTCGGCGTTGTACTCACCGAGATGGAGCGGTTGGAAGAAGCGTTGGAGTGCCACGTTCAGGAACTGGCGCTCATGCCGGCGGAACGATGGACGGAGGCGCTACGGGATCTGGGCACGCCCCTTTTGCTGCTCTCGACGAACCAAAGCGCCCCGTTCGCGGGGGTCAACGGCGCCTGATGAGGCAGGAATGCGTATCGTCCTGATCTATCCGCCGCCGTGGCAGATCCCCTCCGCGGGCGATCCGCCAGGGGGAATGCCGTTCGGTCCCCCCAAGGACGTCAGGGAGCACGCGGTCCTTGACGATGGGGACTTTCTTTCAATTCCCTACGGCGTGTTGACCATCGCCGCCCAGGCCAGGCGCGCCGGTCACGCCGTCGATGTTCTTAATTTAGCCGATGCGCCCTGGCGAAAGGTTATCGCCCAGATTGCCGCAAGCGATGCCACCGTGTATGGAATTTCCGCGTTCACCGCCAACCGTCGCGGCATGGGGGCCGTGGCGCGGGCGATCCGACAGATGAAACCGGACGTGCACATCACGGCCAGCGGTCCCTTCGTCACCGCCTTGCCGCTCCACACCCTGCGGCATTATCCAGAAATTGACACGGCGGTGGTTGGGGAAGGCGAGGACACGTTCCTGGAACTGATCGCGTGTCTGGATGCGAGGCACTCCTGTGTCGGCATCGCCGGCACCGCATGGCGGGAGGGGGACGCCGTGGTCCTTGGTCCGCCGCGCCAGTTGATCAAGAATCTCGACACGATCGCCTCTCCCTTCGATCATTTCACTCCTCCGATCGTTCTGACGTCCCGCGGATGCCCCAGCCGATGCACCTTTTGCGGCAGTCCTGCGATATGGGGCAAGTGGGTCCGGTTCCATTCGGTGGCCTACACGATCGACACTTTCAGGAAAGCGCTGGCCCGCCAGCCCGTGCCGGTTCTGTTTGTCAAGGATGATACGTTCACGGCCCATCGACGGCGGGCCATGGCAATTTACAAGGCGATCCTTGAAAGCGGAATGAACTTTCTGTGGGGCTGTGATACCCGTGTGGATAGTGTCAACGATGAACTGCTGTCCACCATGCGGCGGGCAGGATGTCAGGCCGTCAGTTTCGGGGTCGAGTCCGGCTGTCCGAACATTCTGGCACGCATCCGCAAAAGAACGACCCCGGAAATGGTCATCACCGCGACGCGCATGGCGCAAAAGTACGGCATGCACGTTCGCTACTACATGATCATCGGCAATCGGGGGGAGAACGAGGAATCAGTCAAAAAAAGCATCAAGCTTATAAAAACCGGTCGCCCCAACACATTCATCTTCTGCGCCCTGTCTTTTTTCCCAGGGACGGAGGAATGGGAGATTTTATGTGCGGAGCAGGGAGTGACACCGGAGATCTTTTTTACCAATGATTTTGTCGAGCCATCGATCGAACTGAATCGCCGCGACAAACTGGATCTTCTTTTGAAATACATCAAATGTTCCATCGGCACCGCCGTCGGCTTCGACTACACGATTGAGGAACGCGAGGCGGTCGTCGACCGTTTGCCGAATCTGCACAGTGTCCGGGTCGAATTGGCCAACGCCTATCTCCGCGCGGGACGGTTCGATGCGGCGACACGGGAACTCGACCAGGCGGAGGCCCTGGGCTTCCCGATCGGCGGCATGCTCGACAACCAGCGCGCCTGTGTCGCCTTGGCCCGCCATGCCGTTGACGATGCGCGCGCTTTGCTGGCTCGCGCCGCCCGGCGGTATCCCCATTCTCTCGTGCAAAGAAACCAGGCTAGACTGCACGCCTGGGAACGCCTTCCCTTGGGCACCCGGGGCGCCCCGCCACCCCTGGACGATTCAGTCTTTTTGTTCAAGTGGGCGCCCTGAACTCAGTGTGTTGCATCCGAAGATTTCGCCGGCGTCCTGGCCGATCATCCCGAACTCAAGTTATGCCTGGACCGTCATCGCCCACATCCGCCGCCTCACTCGCCTCATCGCAAGGCATTGTGTCGCAACGTGAACTTTCGAATCAGCCTCTAAGAGCCTGTCCGCCGACTTTCCTGGTTTATAGAATTGGTTGGAGAGGTAAAGGTCTTGAACGATGTGGTCGGTTTGTGATTTTTTGTTGGGTACC